>NZ_JBPQTS010000150.1:0-18791 GCF_051386455.1 Streptomyces sp. URMC 124 | reverse complement strand
GTCCCGCGGACCGCCACGCCGAGCGGACCGCCCACCCCCACGGCGACGACGCGCCGCGCGGCGGCACCCGCGCCCCCTTCGCCTACTTCCCGTTCGACGAGATACCCGTCGGGGGCGGCGTGGTCGACGGTGGACGAGGCGTCGGCGCCACGCCCCGCAGGCCCGCGCCGGAGGACGAATCCGGCCGCCCCGGCCCTGCTCCCGGCCGTGCCCCCGCCTTCGACGCCTTCCCCTTCATCGACGTCGCCGAGGACGAAAAGCGGGCCCGCCCCATGACGCCCGAAGACACCCCGAACCACGCCACCCCCCATCGCTCCGGCCGCTCCACCCCCTGGCCCACGGCCCGGGACGTCGCGGCCGCTGCCGCCGAGACCCTCCCCGCCGAGGAGCGGCCCCTGGCCGACGCCCTCGGGCAGGTCCTCGCCGAGCCGCTCGTCGCCCTCACCGACCTGCCCTCCTTCGACACCTCCGCCATGGACGGCTGGGCCGTCTCCGGCCCCGGCCCCTGGCGTCTGCCCCCGTCCGGCGAACAGGACGTCCTCGCCGGCCGCCCGGGCACGGGCCCGCTGCGCGACGGGCACGCCCTGCGGATCGCCACGGGCGCGCGCATCCCGGCCGGGGCGACGGCCGTGCTCCGCAGCGAGCACGGCGAAGTGACCGTGCAGGGCGAGCTGCTGGCCAGCCGGCACGTCAGCCACGGCCAGGACATCCGGCCGCGCGGCGGCGAGTGCCGGCAGGGCGACCGGCTCGTGCCCGCGGGCACGGTCGTCACGCCGCCCCTGCTCGGCCTCGCGGCCGCCGCCGGCTACGACACGCTGACCGTCACCCGCCGCCCCCGCGTCGACGTGCTCGTCCTCGGCGACGAACTGCTCCACGAGGGCCTGCCCGAAGGCGGTCTGATCCGCGACGCGCTCGGGCCGATGCTCGGGCCCTGGCTGCGCTCGCTCGGCGCCGAGCCGGGCAAGGCCCTGCGCATCGGCGATGACGCGGACGCCCTGCACGACGCGCTCGCCGCCTCCACCGCGGACGTCGTCGTCACCACCGGCGGTACCGCCTCGGGGCCCGTGGACCACGTCCACCCCACGCTGCACCGCCTGGGCGCGGAGCTGCTCGTCGACGGCGTCGCCGTGCGGCCCGGGCACCCCATGCTGCTCGCCCGCCTCGCGCCAGGGCGCCTCCTCGTCGGCCTGCCCGGGAATCCGCTCGCCGCGGTGGCCGGCCTGCTGACGCTCGCCGAGCCGCTGCTGCGCACGCTCACCGGGCGCGCGGGGGGCGCTCCGCCGCGGTCGGCGCCGGTGGAGCCGGTGTCCGGGCATCCTGCCGACACGCGGCTCGTGCCGGTCACGTACGAGGGGCCCGGGCGGGTACGGCCCCTGCGGTTCCACGGGCCCGCGATGCTGCGGGGGCTGGCTGCGGCCGACGGCTTGGCGGTCGTGCCGCCGGGCGGGGCGGGGCGGGGTGCGGACCTGGAGGTCCTGGGGTTGCCGTAGCGGCTAGTCCGCCTCGGGCGCCCCGGCCTTCCTGATCGTGATCAGCCGGTCCGCGAGCTGCAGCGTGGCCGCTTCCGGGTCCGTGAAGTGCAGGAGCCGGTGCCCGCGCACCACCGCCACGACGAGGTCCTCGCAGTCGCGCGGCGAGTGGCCGGCCTCCCGCTTGGTGACCGGGCGTTCGGCGACGTCCAGGCCGTTCCCGTACGTCAGCAGGTCCTCCAGGACCGTGCCGACGTTGGGGCTCATCATCGACATGCCGAGGAGGCGGCCGGCCGAGCTGGAGCTGGTCACGACCGTGTTCGCGCCGCTCTGCCGCAGCAGCGGAACGTTCTCGTCCTCCCGGACGGCGACGACGATCGTGGCCGACTTGTTCAGCTGCCGGGCCGTCAGGGTGACCAGCGCCGCGGTGTCGTCCCGCTGGGTGGTGATGACGATCTGGGAGGCCCGCGCCAGCTCCGCCCGCAGCAGGGTCTCGGAGCGCGTCGCGTCGCCCAGGACGCCCACGAGGCCCTCGGCCGCCGCGGCGTCGACCACCTTCTTCTGCGGGTCGACCACGATGATCTTGCTCTTGGGCTTGCCCTGCCCGAGCAGCGTCTCGACGGCGTGCCGGCCCTTGGTGCCGTAGCCGACGACGACGGTGTGCTCCCGCATCCTGTTCCTCCAGCGGTGGACGCGCACCTGATGGCGCGTGCGCTCGGTCAACACTTCCAGGGTCGTTCCCACCAAAATGATCAGGAACAGCACGCGCAACGGCGTGATCAGGAAGATATTCGTCAGCCGCGCCGAGTCGCTCACCGGCGTGATGTCGCCGTAGCCCGTGGTCGACAGGGTCACGGTCGCGTAGTACGCGGCGTCCAGGAAGCCGACGCCGCCGCCCGCGTTGTCGTGGTAGCCCTCGCTGTCGGCGTAGACGATCAGCGTGGTGACGGCCAGCACCAGCAGGGCCATGACCAGCCGCTGCAGCACCTGCCGCAGCGGCGGCGCGACGCGCCGGGCGGGCATCACGATCGAACGGCCCGCCTCGGGGTCGTCGTCGGCCTCGCCTCGGGTGCGGTCCCACAGGGTCCGGAACAGCGAGATCCGGTTCATCTTGCGCGTCAGCATGCCCCCCATATTCCGTGATCATCGCGGTGCCCCGGCGGTAGCCTCGCGACCATGTATGCGATCACCATTCCCGAGCCAGGCGGGCCCGAGGCCCTGGTGTGGACCGAAGTGCCCGACCCCGTGCCCGGCGAGGGCGAGGTCCTGGTCGAGGTCGTGGCCAGCGCGGTCAACCGTGCGGACGTCGTCCAGCGGCAGGGTTTCTACGACCCGCCGCCCGGCGCCTCCCCCTATCCCGGTCTGGAGTGCTCCGGCCGGATCGCCGCGCTCGGCCCCGGGGTGAGCGGCTGGGCGGTCGGCGACGAGGTGTGCGCGCTGCTGGCGGGCGGCGGATACGCGCAGAAGGTCTGCGTCCCCGCGGGCCAGCTCCTGCCCGTCCCCGACGGCATGGACCTGGTCACGGCGGCCTGTCTGCCGGAGGTGGCCGCGACCGTCTGGTCCAACGTGTTCATGGTGGCCCACCTGCGGCCCGGCGAGACCTTCCTCGTCCACGGCGGGGGCAGCGGCATCGGCACCATGGCCGTGCAGCTGGCCAAGGCCGTCGGCGCGCGCGTCGCCGTCACCGCGGGCAGCGAGGACAAGCTGGAGGCCTGCCGCGAGCTGGGCGCGGACATCCTCATCGACTACCGCGAGCAGGACTTCGTCGAGGAGCTGCACAAGGTCACCGGCGGTGTCGGCGCCGACGTCGTCCTGGACATCGTCGGGGCGAAGTACCTCGGGCGGAACGTGGACGCCCTCGCCGTCAACGGGCGTCTCGTGATCATCGGCCTGCAGGGCGGCCGCAAGGCCGAGCTCGACCTCGCCGCCCTGCTCACCAAGCGCGCCGCGGTGATGGGCACCTCCCTGCGCGGCCGCCCGCTGGCCGAGAAGGCGGCGATCATCGCGGCCGTGCGGGAGCACGTGTGGCCGCTCATCGCCGGCGGACGGGTGCGCGCGGTCGTGGACCGCACGATGCCGATGGCCGAGGCCGCCGAGGCCCACCGCGTGATGGAGCGCAGCGCCCACGTGGGGAAGATCCTCCTCACGGTCTGACCCCGGGCCTGCCCCCGGCCCGATTCCCGGACCCGGCTCCGCCCCCGGCTCCCGGCCACTCTCCTGGGCCGCCCGCCGCGCCGCCCCGCCCACCCCGTGTGAGGGTGGGTGCGAGCGGCTCCGGCGGAAGCGGAGGGAGGCGACGTGGGCATGGGCGGCCGACAGCGGGCGGGCCTGCGGGCCGGTTTCATAGCCGGGCCGGTGCTCGCGGCCACCGTGCTGGTCGCCGCCGCCGCACCGGCCCTGGAGCCCCCCGACCCGTCTCCCGGCCGGCCTCCCCGGGCGCGTCCTCCACGGCGCCGGCCTCCTCGCCCGTGCCGTCCGGGGGATCCGCGGACGGCGACCCGCCGGGCGGGGCGCCCCTCGCCCGCGGACGTCCCGGCGAGCCGGCCGTCGTCGGAGGCGCCGTGGAGGACGCGCCCGGGGAGGCCGCCCCCGGCACCGGGCCCCCGGCCGTCGACGAGGCGGGCGGCGCCGCCGACCAGCCGCAGCAGGGCCCTTTCGGGCCGGTGACGCCCGACCCGGTCTCCACCCGCCCCGCCGCCGCCCGCAAGGCCGGGGCCGCGGCGTACGGCGACCGGGTGCTGCGCGTGCTCCCCCTCGGCACCGGGCTCGCCCTGACCGGTCTCGGCCTCGGCTTCTTCGCCCTGCGGCTGAGGCGCCCGCGATGAACCGATCAGATGCTGTACGGGAAGCGAGGAAAGGACGAACTGCCAAGGACGAACTGTCAAGGGCGAGTTGCCAAGGGCGAACTGCCGTGGAAAAGCCGGCGAAAAAGGGGCGCACGGAGTGAAAAAGGGGCGCGCGTCAGGGCGTGTGGCACGGTGGATCAGGCGTGTACGGGGGCATCAACAGGGGGAAATCACATGTGCGAGAGAATGGCGGCATGGATATGCCGAGGAATGAACGGTCGCAGGAGAGCCCGCAGGTCCTGGTCGTAGGCCCGGACGGCATGGCTCTCGGCAGCGCCAGCCCCGGCGGCGGGGAGGGCGACGACGAGTCGCGCGAGGTCCCGGTGACGGAGATGGTCGAACAGCCTGCGAAGGTCATGCGCATCGGCAGCATGATCAAGCAACTGCTGGAGGAAGTGCGGGCCGCCCCTCTCGACGAGGCGAGCAGGGTCCGGCTCAAGGAGATCCACCGCAGCTCCGTCAAGGAGCTGGAGGACGGCCTGGCCCCCGAGCTGGTCGAGGAGCTGGAGCGCCTCTCGCTCCCGTTCACCGACGACACGGTGCCCACCGAGGCGGAACTGCGCATCGCGCAGGCCCAGTTGGTCGGCTGGCTGGAAGGCCTGTTCCACGGCATCCAGACCGCGCTGTTCGCCCAGCAGATGGCGGCCCGCGCCCAGCTGGAGCAGATGCGCCGGGCGCTGCCGGCCGGTGTCCTCGGCGAGGACGACGGCGAGGGTCCGCAGCACGGCGGCGCGCGGTCGGGCCCCTACCTGTAGGCCCGTTCTGAATAAGCGTCATTCCGCTTGTGCGTGTGCCCGGTACGTCCACTCAAGACGTACCGGGCACACGCACAAGACGATCCGGACCGGCCAAGAAGAAACCGGCCAAGAAGAAACCGCTCAGGAAGAAGCCGGGTCGCCCGTCGAGACCGTCAGCACGAACTGGTCCGACGGCGACTTCGGGTCGAACGGGTCGCCCGCCGCGGGCACCTGGTTGAGCACCGTGCCCTTGCCCCACGTGTTCTCGGGCGACACGTCGACCCGGTACTTCCAGCCTGCGGCCTGCAGGCACGCCTTCACCGAGTCGATGTACATGTACCGGAAGTCGGGAGCCGACTTCTTCGACTTGTCGCTGTAGTACTCGTAGGCCTTGGTGCACTTCGACGGGTCGATGGTCTTCGACTTGTCGCCCTCCTTGTGCTTGCTCTGCGAGCCGCCCGTGGTGCCGCCGGCCGTGGTCGTGCCGCCCGCCGTGGTGGTGCCGCCACTGGTGGTCGTGCCGCCGCCCGGGGTGACCGGCGCCTGGCTCTGCCCGCCGGTGGTGCCTCCGGTGGTGCCGCCGCTGCCGCCGGCCTCGGTGCCCTTGTCGCTGCCGCTCAGGGTGATCGCCACGATGACGCCGATGACCGCGAGGCCCGCGACGACCGCCGAGCCGATGATGACGCCCTTGTTGCTCTTGCCGCCGCCCGGCGATCCGCCGGAGGCCGACGACCCGGAGGACGGGCTGATCGAGTAGGGCGGGGGCGTGCTGGGGCCCTGGGCGCTCTGGAAGGGCTGCACGGGGGTCGCGTATCCCCCGGGGCCCTGGGCGGCCTGCTGGGCGCCCGAGGAGGGCCCGTAGCCGCCGTTGTACGGCCCGGGGGCCGCCGGGGGCTGGTAGGGCGTCTGGACGCCGCCGGGGCCCGGTGCGGGGGTCTGCTGGTCGACGGGCGGGAAGACGGCGGAGCCGACGCCCGCGCCGCTGCGCGCCGGCGGACCGCCCGCGATGATGATCGGCGACGGCGCGGTCTGCGCCGTGCCCGCCACCCGCGCGCACTCGTCGCGCATGGACTCGGCGCTCGGGAAGCGCTCGTTCGGGTTCTTCTTCAGCGCCCGGGCGACGAGGGCGTCGACCGCCGGCGGGATCGAGCGGTTGATCGAGGACGGAGCGACCGGCTCCTCCTGGACGTGCGCGTAGGCGATGGCCAGCGGGGAGTCCGCGTCGAACGGCAGCCGCCCGGTCAGCAGCTCGAAGAGCATGATGCCGACCGAGTACAGGTCGGAGCGGGCGTCGACGCCGCGCCCGAGCGCCTGCTCGGGGGAGAGGTACTGCGGGGTGCCGACGACCATGCCGGTCTGCGTCATCGAGGTGACGCCGGACTGCATGGCGCGGGCGATGCCGAAGTCCATGACCTTGACCACGCCGCGCTTGGTCATCATCACGTTGCCGGGCTTGATGTCGCGGTGGACCAGGCCCATCTCGTGGCTGACCTCGAGCGCCGCCAGCACGTCGGCGGTGATCTTCAGCGCCTTCTCGGTCGGCATGGCGCCGTACTGGTGCACGTCGGCGTCGAGGACGGAGCGCAGCGGCTGGCCCTCGACGTACTCCATGACGATGTACGGCATGGTCGACCCGTCCAGGTCGTCCTCGCCCGTGTCGAACACCGAGACGATGTTGGTGTGTGTGAGCTTGGCGACGGCCTGGGCCTCGCGCCGGAAGCGCTCGCGGAAGGAGGCCTCGCGGCCCAGTTCCGTGTGGAGCGTCTTGATGGCGACCTGGCGGTCCAGGACGGAGTCGTAGGCCAGGTGGACGGAGGCCATGCCGCCCTCGCCCAGCAGGTCGCGGAGCTGGTAGCGGCCGCCACCGACAGACCGGCCCGCGTAGCGGCCCTGTGCGCCGTCCTGGCTCATCGTTCTACTTCCCCCTTGGGCGCACTGCCTGGCATACGTTCCGGCATTCGGTTCTGCATACGGTTCGGCATGTGATCCGGCATATGGTCCGCCGGTCCGGCGGTCCGTACGGTGATCCGTGCGGGCCCGTTCCGTCGGTTCTGTCGATATATCTCGGCCAAGTCTGCCCCAGGCCGCGGGCACGTCAAGCCGCGTGCCCGTTCCGTGACGGGATGCGAGACAAGACGTCACGAGATTTGCCTTGCCCAGGCCCGTGCGGGTTTGATAGCGCGTCCATCCCGGACCGGCGCACGCCGCGGAACCTGTAGCGTGCCTTAGCGGAAGACCGTTTTCCCACCGCAGCGCCTTCCGCGCGACGCGGCCAGACACGACGGCGAGGACTGATGGCACAGACGCAGAGCGCCCAGGGTCCGTCCGACCCTGACGCCAACGAGGGCGGAATGCCCGATGTGCCGGAAATGTGGGGCAACGGGGGGCTCGTCGGGGACGGCCGTTACCGCCTCACGCACAGGCTGGGCCGCGGCGGCATGGCCGAGGTCTTCGCCGCCGAGGACGTGCGCCTCGGCCGCACGGTGGCGGTGAAGCTGCTCCGTGCCGACCTGGCCGAGGACCCGGTCTCCAAGGCCCGCTTCACCCGCGAGGCCCAGTCGGTCGCCGGGCTCAACCACCACGCGGTCGTCGCCGTTTACGACTCCGGCGAGGACACCGTCGGCCGCAACGTCGTGCCGTACATCGTCATGGAACTGGTTGAAGGCCGCACCATCCGTGACCTGTTGCTCAACGCCGACGCCCCGCCGCCCGAGCAGGCGCTCATCATCGTCTCCGGCGTGCTGGAGGCCCTGGCCTACAGCCACCAGCACGGCATCGTGCACCGTGACATCAAGCCCGCCAACGTGATCATCACGAACAGCGGCGCGGTGAAGGTCATGGACTTCGGCATCGCCCGCGCCCTGCACGGCGCGGCCTCCACCATGACCCAGACCGGCATGGTCATGGGCACCCCGCAGTACCTTTCGCCCGAGCAGGCCCTCGGCAAGACCGTCGACGCCCGCTCGGACCTCTACGCCACCGGCTGCCTGCTCTACGAACTGCTGGCGCTGCGTCCTCCGTTCACCGGCGAGACCCCGCTCTCGGTCGTCTACCAGCACGTCCAGGACATGCCGGTGCCGCCCTCGCAGGTCCTCGGCAGCGTGCCGCCGGAGCTCGACGGGCTGGTCATGCGCTCCCTCGCCAAGGACCCGGACGACCGGTTCCAGAGCGCCGAGGAGATGCGCGGGCTGGTCCAGTACGCCCTGCAGATGCTGCACGACGCGGGCGCCCACTCCGGCGCCTGGGACACCGGCCCGGTCGACCACCTCGGCGGTGCCACGCAGGTGATGGGCGCCGTCGGCGGCCAGCACACCACGGCCATGCAGCACCCGCAGCACGGCGGCAACACCTCCCAGCAGCCGATACTGCCGCCCCGCCACGGCGACGACGGCGGGTTCGACGGCTACGGCGGTGGCGGCGGCCGGGGCGGCGGCAAGGGCAGGATGCTGCTGATCGCCGCCGTGGTGGCGATCGTGCTGGTGGCGGGCGTGGTCTACGCGCTGAAGTCGTTCCAGACGAGCGGCGGCGAGGGGAAGAAGCCCACCAAGGACAAGACGTCCGTGGGCCCCTCCACTCCCGGTCCCTCCGGCTCGCAGAGCCCCGACGCCCAGAAGTCCCCCGCCACGGGCCACAACGGCACCACGGGCGACACCGGCCGTCAGCGCGACTCGGACAGCGAGGACGACACCACGGACACCGACGAGGGCACCGGCGGCCGGCGCAAGCCGTCGCACGGGACGTCCGCTCCGCCGTCCAGCGCTCCGCCGTCCACGGACCCGTCGACCCAGCCCGACCCGTCGACCAAGCCGTCCACCGGCGGCGGCGACAACAAGCCCGGCACCACCACGGGCCAGTCGGGCAGCACCGGTACGACCACGGGCACCACGACCGGGCAGAGCGGCAGCACCGGCACCACCACCGGTCAGGGCAGCACGGCCGGCAACACGACCCCGGGCGGCTGAGCCGGCCGGTCATCAGCAGCAAGTACGTGAGGGCACCCGATGACGCATCGGGTGCCCTCGGTCGTCGGGGGACCGCCGGCCCTCGGGAGACCGCCGGCGGCTGCGGGGCCGCCGGTCGCCGGAGGACCTCCGGCCCTCACTCCGTGAACGCGTCCCGCACCGCCTCGTACGACCGCGTCCACCAGACCGTCAGCGCCGCCGAGGCCGGGAAGCCGGGGTCCGCGCGGTGGTCGCCCAGCTGGTAGCGCCAGCGCAGCATCCAGAAGTCGTTCAGCCGCTCCCACCACACGCGGTGCACGGCCGCGCCCAGCTCGGCCGGGTCGGCGCCGCTCGCCCGCCGGTACGCGCGCGCGTAGGGGCGTATCTTCGCGAGGTCCAGCGTGCCGTCGGGGCGCAGGAAGAAGATGACGGCCGCGCGGACGGCCTCCTCGGCGCGGGGCTGCACGCCGAGCCGGTCCCAGTCGACGATCGCGGCCGGTTCGCCGCCGCGGTAGAGCAGGTTGAGCGGGTGGAAGTCGCCGTGCACCCAGCCGGGGGCGGTGCCGTCGGCGGGGCGGCGGTGGGCGTGGCGCTCCAGCAGGGCGCGGCGTTCGATCAGCCGGTGCTCGGCGAGTTCGTCGAAGGAGTCGCGGGGCCGGCTGCCGGGGCCGCGGCGCACGAGCGCGAGGAGCTCCTCGATGAGGGCGTACGTGTCCTGGGGGTCCGCCGAGGCGTCTGCGGGCCGCCGGGCCCTTCCCGGGCCCTCACAGGCCCCTCCAGGGCCTTCTGCGGCCCCCGGGGGGCCGTCGGGGGGCTCTTCGCGGCAGACCTTCGCCAGGCAGGTGTGGACGTGGCCCAGCAGGGCGCCGAGCTTGCGCGACTGGGCGCGGGTCAGTTCGCCGCCGTCGCGGTGGCGGCCGTCGACCCAGGGGTGGAGGGCGTAGCAGCGGCCGCCGAGGACGGTGACGGTCGTGCCGTCCGTGCGGGCCACGGGCGGGGCGACGGGCAGGCCGAGGGCGGCCAGGCGCAGCGTGACGTCGTGCTGGCGGGCGATGGCGGCTTCGTCGCCGTCGAGGTGGTGCTTGAGGAAGAAGCGGCCGCGGGTGGTGGTGAGGCGGTAGCCGCGGTTGAGGAGGCCCTCGGTCAGGGGCGTGCAGGAGAGGGGTTCGCCGGCCCGGTCGTAGCGGCGCAGCAGGGTCCGCAGGGTGCCGGTGTCAGGTCCGATGTCGTCGGGTTTGGCGTCGGGCGGGACATCGGTGACAAGTGAGCGTGGCACGTCCCAAATGTTAGATCACGCTGAGTGCGCGGCCTGTCGCGCGGGGACCCCTTCGAGGTGATGCAGGGTGATGAACTGCGGTTCGATGCACAGGTATTCGGGGCGGAAGGGGGCCGCGTCCGCGAGGCGGGGCGGCCGGCCGAAGCGCTCCAGGTCGTCCCCGGAGGGGACGAAGAGGCGTGCCGTGCCGACGAATTGCACGGTCCACACGGCCTCGTCGCCCTCGCTGCGGCCGCTGAGGTTGTCGGCGCCGTACGCGACGACGTTGCCGTCGCAGGCCTGCGCGTAGCCGAAGTCGCCGTGGAGGCGGAGCAGGACGCTCTCGCCGGAGACGACGTGGCGGGCGACGGTGACGAAGGGGAGTGCGCGCATGCTGACCGAAAGACGGCCGTAGGGGGTGCGGTCGAGCAGTTCGAGGGCTCGGTATCGGTCGGGCTGCGCGGAGAGCATGGCACCACTGTGCACGCCTGTCCCACCCGCCTATAGGGGCACCCGCCCCTATAGCCCGGGACATTGGTCCCGAATCACCGGTTTACCGTACGTTCACCGCTTCTCGGCCTGCAGCCGGGCCACGTACGCCGCCGCCTGGGAGCGGCGTTCCATGCCGAGCTTGGAGAGCAGGCTGGAGACGTAGTTCTTGATCGTCTTCTCGGCCAGGTGCAGGCGCTCGCCGATCACGCGGTTGGTCAGGCCCTCGCCGATCAGGTCCAGGATCCGCCGCTCCTGGTCGGTCAGGCTCGCGAGCCGCTCGTCGCCGCGGGGGGCCTTGCCGTCGCGCAGCCGCTCCAGCACCCGCGCCGTCGCCACGGGGTCGAGCAGGGATTTCCCGGCGGCCACGTCCCGCACGGCGGCGAGCAACTCATTGCCACGAATGGCTTTCAGTACGTAACCGGACGCGCCCGCCATGATCGCGTCGAAGAGCGCCTCGTCATCGGCGAAGGAGGTGAGCATGAGGCATTTGATGTGCTCATCCTGCGAACGGATTTCCCGGCAGACTTCGACGCCGCTGCCATCCGGAAGGCGAACGTCCAGAACAGCGACGTCCGGCCGCACGGCCGGAATGCGCACCAGTGCGTCGGCGGCCGTACCGGCCTCCCCGACGACCTCGATGTCGGCCTCGACGGAGAGCATCTCGTGCACCCCGCGCCGGACAACCTCGTGGTCATCGAGCAGAAATACCGTGATTTTTCCTTGTTCGGGCACAGGGCCAGTCTCACACACCGAGTCTTCCCCTGCTCTTGTCCTCCGGGATAACGTGCCGTCGTTCCGGCAGCCCGCACGGGCTGTGCTCACAAGGTCGTGACCAGGAGCGTCGCCCCGCTTTCTCGATTTACTTGGAAATCCAAGCAAAATTGCAGGTCAGGCGGGGTTTCGCAGGAATGCGGCCTTCTGGGTAACGTGCTTATTGCAGGCCTTTCGCCGGGGCGCCTGTCACGCCCGGTTCCGGCCTCGGCACACCCACCCCGTGTGCCGTCGGGGATCGAGCGAGCATTCTCCTGCCTCACGGCGGGGGAACCCCCTCTGGCCGCCGGCGACCCCGGGGGCCGGACAGACGGAGGAGCACACGTGACTGTGGACAGCACTGCCGCGCGCAAGCCGCGCCGCGGCGGCAGCAAGCGCGCCGGCGCCAAGACCGCCACGGCGGCGGGCGCACCCGAGCTCGTACAGCTGCTGACGCCGGAGGGCGAGCGGGTCGAGCACCCCGACTACTCCATCGACCTGACCGCCGAGGAACTGCGTGGCCTGTACCGCGACATGGTGCTGACCCGCCGGTTCGACGCCGAGGCGACCACGCTGCAGCGCCAGGGCGAACTGGGCCTGTGGGCCTCCCTGCTGGGCCAGGAGGCCGCCCAGATCGGCTCCGGGCGGGCGACACGCCCGGACGACTACGTCTTCCCGACCTACCGCGAGCACGGCGTGGCCTGGTGCCGCGGGGTCGACCCCACCAACCTCCTCGGCATGTTCCGCGGCGTGAACAACGGCGGCTGGGACCCGAACGAGAACAACTTCCACCTGTACACGATCGTCATCGGCTCGCAGGCGCTGCACGCGACCGGTTACGCCATGGGCATCACCAAGGACGGCGCCGACTCCGCCGTCATCGCCTACTTCGGCGACGGCGCCTCCAGCCAGGGCGACGTGGCCGAGGCGTTCACCTTCGCGGCCGTCTACAACGCCCCGGTCGTCTTCTTCTGCCAGAACAACCAGTGGGCCATCTCCGAGCCCACCGAGAAGCAGACCCGCGTCCCGCTCTACCAGCGCGCGCAGGGCTACGGCTTCCCCGGCGTCCGCGTCGACGGCAACGACGTCCTCGCCTGCCTCGCGGTCACCAAGGCCGCCCTCGACCGGGCCCGCACCGGCGAGGGCCCGATGCTCATCGAGGCCTTCACGTACCGCATGGGCGCCCACACCACCTCCGACGACCCGACGCGCTACCGCCGCGACGAGGAGCGCGAGCTGTGGGAGGCCAAGGACCCGATCGCGCGCCTGCGCGCGTACCTGGAGCGCGAGGGCCACGCCGACGAGGCCTTCTTCGCCGCCCTGGAGACCGAGGCCGACGAGCTCGCCAAGCACGTGCGCGACCGCGTCCGCACCATGCCGGACCCCGACAACATGGCGATCTTCGACAACATCTACGCCGACGGCCACGCCCTCGTCGACGAGGAGCGCGCCCAGTTCGCCGCCTACCAGGCTTCGTTCGCCGAGGAGAGCCACTGATGACCGCCCAGAAGCTCTCGATCGTCAAGGCGATCAACGCCTCGCTGCGCACCGCGCTCGAGAACGACCCCAAGGTCCTCGTCATGGGCGAGGACGTCGGCAAGCTCGGCGGCGTCTTCCGCGTCACCGACGGCCTGCAGAAGGACTTCGGCGAGGAGCGGGTCATCGACACCCCGCTCGCCGAGTCCGGCATCGTCGGCACCGCGATCGGCCTGGCCCTGCGCGGCTACCGTCCCGTCGTCGAGATCCAGTTCGACGGTTTCGTCTTCCCGGCGTACGACCAGATCGTCACCCAGCTGGCCAAGATGCACGCCCGTGCGCTCGGCAAGATCAAGCTGCCGGTCGTCATCCGCATCCCCTACGGCGGCGCCATCGGTGCCGTCGAGCACCACAGCGAGTCGCCCGAGACCCTGTTCGCGCACGTCGCGGGCCTGAAGGTGGTCTCCCCGTCGAACGCCTCGGACGCCTACTGGATGCTCCAGCAGGCCATCCAGAGCGACGACCCGGTGATCTACTTCGAGCCCAAGCGCCGCTACCACGACAAGTCCGAGCTCGACACGGAGGCCATCCCGGCCCCCCTGCACGCCGCCCGCGTCGCCCGCCCGGGCGCGGACCTCACCCTCGCCGCCTACGGCCCGATGGTGAAGACCTGTCTGGAGGCCGCCGCCGCGGCCGAGGAGGAGGGCAAGTCCCTGGAGGTCCTGGACCTGCGCTCGATGTCGCCCGTCGACTTCGACGCGATCCAGGCGTCCGTGGAGCGCACCCGCCGCCTGGTCGTCGTCCACGAGGCCCCGGTCTTCCTGGGCACCGGTGCGGAGATCGCCGCCCGGATCACGGAGCGCTGCTTCTACCACCTGGAGGCACCGGTCCTGCGGGTCGGCGGATATCACGCGCCCTACCCGCCGTCCCGGCTCGAGGACGAGTACCTTCCGGGTCTGGACCGGGTGCTCGACGCCGTCGACCGCGCGCTGGCGTACTGAGGGGTTTGAGGAGAGTCGTGACCATGACTGCAAGGACCGCGAACGACCAGCGCTTCCGCGAGTTCAAGATGCCCGACGTGGGCGAGGGGCTCACCGAGGCCGAGATCCTCAAGTGGTACGTGGCCGTCGGCGACACCGTCGCCGACGGGCAGGTGGTGTGCGAGGTGGAGACGGCCAAGGCCGCCGTGGAGCTGCCGATCCCCTTCGACGGGGTCGTGCACGAGCTGCGCTTCCCCGAGGGGACGACCGTCGACGTCGGCCAGGTGATCATCTCGGTGGACACCCAGCCGGGGGCGGGGCCGGCCGCGCCGGCCTCCCCGGAGCCGGGCGAGGCCGCGGCAGCGCCCGCCGCCGAGCCGGAGGAGCCGCAGGGGCGGCAGGCCGTGCTCGTCGGCTACGGGGCGGCGCCCTCGTCCACGAAGCGCCGCGCGCGCAAGCAGCCTGCGCAGCAGGCGGCCGCTCCGGTCGCCGCCGCCGTCCAGGCCGAGCTCAACGGCCGCGCCCCGGGCGCGCCCGCGGCACCGGCGCCCATAGTGCCCGCCGCCGCCGAAAAGATTCCGCAGGCCCCCGGGGCGGGACAGGCCCCCGCCGCGCAGGCGGGCGCGCGTCCCCTCGCCAAGCCTCCCGTGCGCAAGCTCGCCAAGGACCTCGGGGTCGATCTCGCCTCCGTCGTTCCGTCCGGTGCCGACGGCATCGTGACCCGTGAGGACGTGCACGCCGCCGCATCGGCCGCGACTGCCCCGGTCGCGGAGGAGCCGGCGGCCGTCGCGGAGGTGCCCGCGGCCGCGCCGGACCTCGCCGCGCGCGAGGTGCGGATCCCGGTCAAGGGCGTGCGCAAGGCCACCGCCCAGGCGATGGTCGCGAGCGCCTTCACCGCGCCGCACGTCACGGAGTTCGTCACCGTCGACGTGACCCGCACGATGAAGCTGGTGCAGAAGCTCAAGGACGACCCGGACATGGCGGGTCTGCGGGTCAACCCGCTGCTGCTCGTCGCGAAGGCGTTCCTCGTCGCGATCAAGCGGAACCCGGACGTGAACGCGTCGTGGGACGAGGCCAACCAGGAGATCGTCCGCAAGGGCTACGTGAACCTGGGCATCGCGGCGGCGACGCCGCGCGGGCTGATCGTGCCGAACATCAAGGACGCGGGCGCCAAGACGCTCCCCGAGCTGTCCACGGCGCTGTCCGAGCTGGTGGCGACCGCCCGCGAGGGGAAGACGAGCCCGGCGGCCATGTCCGGCGGCACGGTCACCATCACCAACGTGGGCGTCTTCGGCGTCGACACCGGCACGCCCATCCTCAACCCGGGCGAGTCCGCGATCCTGGCCGTCGGTGCGATCAAGCTGCAGCCGTGGGTGCACAAGGGCAAGGTCAAGCCGCGCCAGGTGACGACGCTGGCGCTCTCCTTCGACCACCGCCTGGTCGACGGGGAGCTGGGTTCGAAGGTGCTGGCCGACACGGCCGCCGTGCTGGAGAATCCGCAGCGGCTGATTACCTGGGGATAGTGGCCGGTCACCCGGAGATACGCCGATAGGCGCGATAGCGCTCGATAACGAGCGATATCGCTCCGGGATGCCGCACCGGGGGTAATACTCCGGTGCAGTAAGCACTAGTTGAAACCAGAACGACAAAAGGCCCGGACGCCTCCCTCCTCACCCCCCTCCAGCGAGGAGAGAGAGCTGCGTCCGGGCCTCTGCCGTCATGCGGAGCGGCCTCGGGAATCCCGCCAGGTCAGCGGCTGGAATAGCCCGTGCGGGGCAATTTACTTAAGATTGACCAACACTTGCAGTGTCGGAATGGGAGGACGCGTGGACGGTGCCGACCACGTGGACGGGGAATCCATCAGCCGCCTTCTCCGCGCCTGGCGGGCCCGGGTGGACGCGCGTACCGTCCGTGAGCTGCGCGGTGTCTTCCCGCGCCCCGGCCGCCGCCTTTCCCAGGCCCACGTGGCCCGGCTCACCGGAGTGAGCGAGGGCTGGTACCGCGCGCTGGAGGCCGGCCGCCGTCAGGACTTCTCCGAGAATTTCCTGCTCCGGGTCGCCCGCGCACTGCAACTGAGCGAGGCCGAGACGCTCACGCTCTTTCTCGCCGTGTGCGGCCGCCGCCCGCCCGGAGGACTCTCCCGCGAACCGGGCGCCGCGGGCGATCTGCCGCACGGCGTCAAAGCCCTGCTGGAACAGCAGGTGACCTATCCCGCCTATCTCTCCGACGTGGCCTGGAATATCGTCGCGGCGAATTCCCTCATGAGCGAGTGGTTTCCCTGGGTGCTCAAGCCCGGTGCCAATCTCATGCGCTGGGCGCTGCTCGACCCCGAGGCCCGCGAGCAGATGCTCGACTGGGAGGACGCCTGCGCCCGTACGTACCTCGCCATGCTGCGCGTCGCCGCCAACAGCAATCCCGACAACGCCGAACTGCGCACGCTCGTGCGGGACATCCTCGACGCGGACGCCGACTGCCGGCGCATCTGGTCCGAGGAGCACGACGTTGTCGAGCACCGCGACGGCGACGTCTTCCGGCTGCAACTGCCCTTCCACGGTGGACGGGAGGTGCGGGTGACGAGTCATGTGCTGTTGCCGATACAGCGTCCTGACCTGAGGTTCGTCTTCATCACGCCTGCGGACGGCTGGACGGCCCCTTAGGCCTTGCCGGGCGGACGGCTGGACGGGGCCGTACGCCGGGACGCCCCTCGTCCGGATCGCGGACCCCCTCTTTCTGCGTATATATGTTGTATCTAAGCTGTGCTCATGCCAACCGCCCCGCCCGTGCCGCTCCGGCGGACCAAGCAGCCCCCCGCCGCCGAACGCGTCTACGCGCACGTCAAGGAAGCCGTCCTGCACCGCCGTTACGAAGGCGGCACGCTGCTCACCGAGGGAGACCTGGCCGAGGCCACCGGCGTCTCGCGGACGCCGGTGCGCGAGGCGCTGCTGCGCCTGGAGGCCGAAGGGCTGATCAAGCTCTATCCGAAGAAGGGCGCCCTCGTCCTGCCCGTCTCCGCCCAGGAGATAGCGGACGTGGTCGAGACCCGGCTGCTGGTGGAGAAGTACGCCGCGGCCAAGGCCGTCCCCGCCTCCCCGCTGCTCATCGCCCGCCTGGAGGAGCTGCTCGACGACATGGAACGCCAGGCCGCGGCCGGCGACCTGGCCGCGGTCTCCGTCAGCGACCGCGCCTTCCACGCCGAGATCGTGCGCAGCGCCGGCAACCAGATCCTCTCCCGGCTCTACGACCAGCTGCGCGACCGGCAGCTGCGGATGGGCGTGGCCGTGATGCACGCCCACCCCGGCCGCATCGCCAAGAACCACAGCGAGCACACCGAGATCCTCGAAGCCCTGCGCGCGGGCGACGCCGCGCGCGCGGTCGCCGTCATCGACCAGCACGTCAGCTGGGTGCGCAACCTGGCCCGGGGCGAGAGCCGGTGAACGGCCGGGGGCACCGATGAAGGAGCCGAAGGAGCAGACGAAGGAGCAGGGGGAGCACCGATGAGTCAGGGGGCCGCAGCGCTGCCCGGCGACCCACCCGGCGGACGGCGCGCGGTCGCCGTCTGGGGGATCGGCGTCGGGGTGTACTTCGTCGCGATCATCTTCCGCACCAGCCTGGGCGTGGCCGGGATCGACGCCGCCGAGCGCTTCCATATCAACGCCTCGGCGCTGTCCACCTTCTCCATACTCCAGCTGCTCGTGTACGCGGGCATGCAGATACCCGTCGGCCTGCTGGTCGACCGGCTGGGCACCAAGAAGGTGCTGGCCCTCGGCGCCGTGCTGTTCACCGCCGGGCAGTTCGCCTTCGCGCTCTCCCACTCCTACGGGACGGCCCTGGCCAGCCGGGCCCTGCTCGGCTGCGGCGACGCGATGACGTTCATCAGCGTGCTGCGGCTGGGCGCCCGCTGGTTCCCCGCCCGGCGCGGCCCGATGATCGCGCAGGTCGCGGCGCTCTTCGGCATGGCGGGCAACCTCGTCTCGACGATGCTGCTGGCCCGGCTGCTGCACGGGGCCGGCTGGACCGCCACCTTCGGCGGCAGCGCGGCCGCGGGCGTGTTCGTCCTCGTCCTGATGCTGCTGTTCCTCAAGGACCACCCGGAGGGCCACGAGCCGCCGGCCACCGCCCCCGCCGGCGGCAAGGGCTTCGTCCGCCGGCAGATCGCCCGGGCCTGGCGCGAGCCCGGCACCCGGCTCGGCATGTGGGTGCACTTCACGACGCAGTTCCCGGCGATGGTCTTCCTGCTGCTGTGGGGCATGCCGTTCCTCGTGGAGGCGGAGGGCCTCTCCCGTGAGACCGCGGGCCTGCTGCTGACCGTGGTCGTGCTCTCCAGCATGGCGGTCGGTCTGGTCTACGGGCAGGTCATCGCCCGTCACCACGCGGCGCGGCTGCCGCTCGCGCTCGGCACGGTCGCCGCGACCGCCCTGGTGTGGGCGGCGGTGGCCGCCTGGCCCGGCGCGCACGCGCCCATGTGGCTGCTGGTGACCGAGTGCCTCGTGCTCGGCGCGTGCGGCCCCGCCTCGATGATCGGCTTCGACTTCGCCCGCCCCGCCAACCCGCCCGAGCGCCAGGGCACCGCCTCCGGCATCGTCAACATGGGCGGCTTCGTCGCCTCGATGACGACGCTGCTGGCCGTGGGCCTGCTGCTCGACGCGACCGGGGACGACTACCGGGTCGCGTTCGCCTCCGTGTTCGTCCTGGAGGCGCTGGGGCTGTCGCAGATCCTGCGGCTGCGGACGCGGGCGCAGCAGCGCGAGCGCGAGCGGATCGTGGCCTCGCGCGTGGACTCCTCGCCCGGGTGGTGCTCGTCGTGCTTGTGGGGCGGGTACGAGGACCAGTTGCCGCCCGGGGTGA
>NZ_JBPQTS010000149.1:0-19332 GCF_051386455.1 Streptomyces sp. URMC 124 | reverse complement strand
GTCATCCTCGACGAGGCGACCGCCCACCTCGACTCCACCTCCGAGGCCGCTCGTTCTTGAGGGTGGTTCGTTCGACTCGTTCTTGCGGCCGGTTCGTTCGACCGGTGTGCCTCCTCAGCGCACGGGCTCCGCCTCCCCGTCCGCCTTCGAGCGCTCGAACTGCGTGCGGTGCAGTTCCTCGTAGCGCCCGCCCGCGGCGAGCAGTTCGCTGTGGGTGCCGCGTTCGACGACGCGGCCGTCCTCGATGACGAGGATGAGGTCGGCCGCCCGTACGGTGGACAGCCGGTGGGCGATCACCACGGCGGTGCGGCCTTCCAGGGCCTCGGCCAGTGCTTCCTGGACGGCGGCCTCGGAGGTGGAGTCGAGGTGGGCGGTCGCCTCGTCGAGGATGACGACGCGCTGGCGGGCCAGCAGCAGGCGGGCGATGGTCAGGCGCTGCCGTTCGCCGCCGGAGAGACGGTAGCCGCGCTCGCCGACGACGGTGTCCAGACCGTCGGGCAGGGAGGCCACGAGCCCGTCGAGCCGGGCGCGCCGCAGGGCGTCCCAGACCTCTTCCTCCGTGGCCTCCGGCCGGGCGAGGAGGAGGTTGGCGCGGACGGTGTCGTGGAAGAGGTGGCCGTCCTGGGTGACCATGCCGAGCGTCTCGCGGATGGACGCGGCGCTCAGGTCGCGCACGTCGACGCCGCCGAGGCGTACGGTCCCGGCGTCGGCGTCGTAGAGCCGGGGAAGCAGCTGGGCGATGGTCGACTTGCCCGCGCCGGAGGAGCCGACGAGGGCCACCATCCGGCCCGGTTCGGCGCGGAAGGAGACGCCGTGCAGGACTTCGGTGCCGCCGCGGGTGTCCAGGCCGGCGACGTCCTCCAGGGAGGCGAGGGAGACCTTGTCGGCCGAGGGGTAGCCGAAGCGCACGTCGTCGAACTCGACCGAGACCGGCCCGTCCGGCACCCGCCGGGCCTGCGGCTTCTCGGCGATCAGCGGCTTGAGGTCGAGGATCTCGAAGACCCGCTCGAAGCTGACGAGGGCGCTCATCACCTCGACGCGGGCACCGGCGAGGGCGGTCAGCGGGGCGTAGAGGCGGGTGAGAAGCAGGGCGAGGGCGACAACGGCCCCCGGCTCCAGCCGGCCGTGCAGGGCGTAGTAGCCGCCGAGCCCGTAGACCAGGGCCAGCGCCAGGGCGGAGACGAGAGTGAGGGCGGTGATGAACGCCGACTGGGCCATGGCGGTGCGGACGCCGATGTCCCGCACCGCCCGGGCGCGGGAGGCGAACTCGGCCGACTCCTCCGAGGGCCGCCCGAAGAGCTTGACGAGGGTGGCGCCGGGCGCGGAGAACCGCTCGGTCATCTGGTTGCTCATCGCGGCGTTGTGCCCGGCGGCCTCGCGCTGCAGCCCGGCCATGCGCGCGCCCATCCTCCGGGCGGGCACGACGAACACCGGCAGCAGGGCGAGGGCGAGCAGTGTGATCTGCCAGGAGATGCTGAGCATCACGCCGAGCGTCAGGAGCAGGGTGACGGTGTTGGAGACGACGCCGGAGAGGGTGTTGCTGAAGGCCCGCTGGGCTCCGATGACGTCGTTGTTGAGCCGGCTGACGAGGGCGCCGGTGCGGGTGCGGGTGAAGAAGGCGACCGGCATCCGCTGGACGTGGTCGAAGACGGCGGTCCGCAGGTCGAGGATGAGCCCCTCGCCGAGGGTGGCGGAGAGCCAGCGCGTGAGCAGGCCCAGGCCGGCCTCGGCGACGGCGATCACGGCGATGAGGAGGGCGAGGCGGGTGACCGTGCCGGCGTCGTCGCCCCGCACGATGGCGCTGACGACCCGGCCCGCCAGGATCGGCGTGGCCACGGCGAGCAGCGCCATGGCCACGCTCAGGAGCAGAAACTGCGCGATTCTCCTGCGGTGCGGCCGCGCGAAGCCGCCGATGCGGCGCAGCGTGGCCCGGGAGAAGGGTCCCCGGCTCTCTTTGGCGTTCATCGCGTTGTGCAGCGATGACCACGCGGTGACTTCCATGCTCATGGGGGGCTCCTCCGGAGTCGTCGTATACCGACACGCTAGAACCTCAACCAAACTTGAGTTCAAGCGTGGCACCGGCGGGCCGGGAACGTCCGGGAGCGCGCGGGCTACGGACCGAGGAGCTGGGTCCTCGCCAGGTCGCGGTAGAGCGCGTCCTGAGCCAGCAGTTCGGCGTGGGTGCCCACCGCCCTGACGCGCCCGGCCTCCATGACCACGATCCGGTCCGCGGTGGTCACGGTGGAGAGCCGGTGGGCGATCACCAGGACGGTGGTGCGGCGGGCGGTGTCGGTGATGGTGTCGCGCAGCGCCGCCTCGTTGGCGGCGTCGAGCTGGGACGTGGCCTCGTCCAGCAGGAGCAGGCCGGGGCGGCGGAGCAGCGCGCGGGCGATGGCCAGGCGCTGCCGTTCGCCGCCTGACAGGCGGCTGCCGCGGTGGCCGACGTCGGTGTCCAGGCCGTCCGGGAGGCGCTCCGCGAGCAGGTCCAGGCGGGCCAGCCGCAGGACGCGGGCGAGCTCCGCGGGGCTCGGGTCGGGGGCGCCCAGCGTGAGGTTGTCGCGCAGGGTGCCGGCGAGGACGGGGACGTCCTGCTCCACGTAGCCGATGGACGCGCGGAGCCGGGCCAGCGGCCACTGGCGCACGTCCTCGCCGTCCAGGAGCACGCGGCCGGAATCCTGCTCGTAGAAGCGCTCGATCAGCGAGAAGACCGTGGTCTTGCCCGCGCCGGACGGCCCGACGAACGCGGTCAGGCCGCGCGCGGGCACGGTGAAGGAGACCCGGCGGTGGACGCGGGGCAGTCCCGGGCGGTACGCGAAGCTCACTTCGTCGAACGTGACGCCGAGGGGTGACCGGACGGCGCCCTCGCCCCCCGCCGCCACGCCCTCGGGGGCCGCGGGAGCCGCGGGCTCCTCCTGCTCCTTCGTCTCCAGCTGTTCGACCTCCAGCTGTTCGACCTCCAGCTGTTCGACCTGCGCGATGCGGACCGCGGCGGCGGATCCCACCTGGAACTGGCCGACGCCCTCGACCAGCTGGCCGATGCGCGGGGCGAGGGCGAAGAGGTAGAGCAGGAAGGCGACGAGCGTGGAGACCTCCGTCGCACCGGAGGTGACGCGCGCGCCGCCCACCCCGAGCACCACGAGGAAGCACACCTGGACGACCACCGCCGACGTCGTCGCCGATGCGGCCTCCCAGGCCGCGGCCCGGACTCCGGTGCGCCGGGCGCGTTCGGCCGCCCGGTGCAGCGCCTCGGACTCGCGCTGCTCGGCGCCGGACGCCTTGACGGTGCGGAAGGCGCCCAGCGCCCGCTCCAGCGCGGCCCCGATGCACCCCACCGCCTCCTGCGTGTGGCGGGTCGCGCGGCCGATCCGCGGGGCCACGAGCGCGACGACGACGCCGACGAAGGCGACCACGGCCAGGGTGACGGCCAGCAGGACGGCGTCGAGGAGGCCCATCATGACGACCGTCGCCGCGGTGACCAGGGTGCCGGTGACCGCCGCCGACACCGCCTGGGGCGCGGTCTGGCGCAGCAGCGTGGTGTCGGAGGTCACGCGGGATATCAGGTCGCCGGGCTCGGCACCTTCGACCACGGGCACGCGCAGCCGCAGGAGACGGTCCGTCAGCCGGCGGCGCGCGGTGCACACGACGGACTCGGCCGAGTGCTGGAGCACGTAGTACCCCAGCCCCGCGAGGACCGCCCCGGCCACCACCAGCAGGCTGAGCAGGAGGACGGGCCCGGCCGCCGGCGTTCCCCGTCCCATGTCGTCGACCACGCGCTTGGCGGCCAGGGGCTGGGCCAGGCCCATGACGCTGCCGACGAGTCCCAGGAGGACGCCCGCGGCCATGCGCCGGCGCTGCGGGCGCAGATGGCCCAGCAGGGCCCGCTGGGCCGGCCACGAGCGTCCCCGGCCCCCCGGCGCACCGGCCCCGGGGGGCGCTGCGGGGCCTGCCGGGGGAGTCTCCACGGAGGGCGGCGCGGTCACCGGCTCACTCCACCGTGAAGAAGCGCTGGAAGTAGTCGGCCGCGGCGCCTTCGCCGACGAGGACCCCTTCGGCCTCCACCCAGGCGTGCGCGGCGAACGGCGGCCGGTTGCGCACGCCCACGCACCACGTGGGCCAGTGGCCGTACCACCGGCAGAGCAGCACGGTGGCCAGGGAGCGGGGCAGGCACCCCTTGTGGCCCCCGGCGGCGAGGCTCACGGCGAGCACCGTCCGGCGCGCCGTGCTCGCCTCGGCGAGCGTGGCGGGCCGGGCGCCGCGCCGCAGCCTGCGCAGGACGGCCCGGATCCGGGCGGGCGGCTGGGTCGCCAGCAGGTGCGCGCAGGCGACGGCGAGCCGGGCCGCGCAGCGGCGGCCGAGCGGGATCGAGCGGGGGTGGTAGGGGATCGCTTCCGGTGTCGACATGGCGTGCCTCTTCGGTCGGGGAGGGCGGGCCCGCGGACGGCTGCCGCACGGCAGCTCGGCAGGGCAGCAGGACGACAAGGCAGCAGGGCGGCCTACGGGGTGAGCAGTCCTGCCGAGCACAGCTCGTCGACGATGCGGTGGACGTCCTCGCCGACCTCGGCGGCGTCGGCGCCGTCGTACTGGGCCGTGAGGAGCTCCGCCGCCCGTTCGAGGCCGTGTCCGTCCAGCACCGTCCGCAGGACGAGGGCGGCCGTCGGGTTGAGCGTCCAGTACTCGGCGCTCTGCTGGTCGAGCAGCGCGACGCCGTACTCGGTCTCGGTCATCAGGACACCGGGCTTGAGGGCAGGCACGGGTTCACGCCTCTCGGTCGGCGACGGGCAGGGACGTCATCTCCCGCGAGCGCAGCCACACTTCGCAGGCGACGGTGGGGTGGAGCCGGTAGCTCTCCGTCTCCGCGGTCAGGCCGCGGCGGCACCACTCGTGCAGCACCTTCCCGTCGGCCAGGCCGAGTCGCACCAGCCGGGAGTCCTCGCACAGGGCCAGCAGCGCCCGGCGGTTGCGGCGCAGCCCGGCCTCCTCCTCGAAGGTGGCGTTGGCCTTGGTGCTGCGGGTGCGGCCGGCCTCCGGCACGACGCCGCGCATGGCCTCGACGATGAGCGGCTTGTACCGCCAGGGGGTGATCCGCTCCTGGGGGCGGACGGCGAGGGCCGCCTCGACGACGCGGGTGTCGTAGTAGGGCGCGGAGACCGCGATGCCCAGGGGGGCGGCCATCTGCCCGATGTGGCGGACCCACTGGGAGATCCCGTCCATGGCGGCCAGTTCCCGGTGTTCGCCGCGGTCCCGGCCCCGGGGCCCGGCGGGGGTCCGGCGGGTGAGGATCAGTTCGCGTGCCGCCGCGACGGCGTCGGGCGTGGCCCAGGGCGGCATCCGGGGCGGAACGGCCCAGTCGAGCAACGGCTCGTCCACGGGGGCGGCCGGGCCGGTCAGGTCGCGGGCGAGGCGGTCGAGCCATGCCCCGTAGGGCCTGCGGTCCAGGAGCCGGCGCAGCACCGCTCCGCGGCTCCAGCGGTATTTGGCCGCGTACCCGCGTATCGCGTGGAGTGCGACGAAAGGGTGGGTGAGCAGCAGGGTGTGCAGGCGGGCGGGCGTGCCGGCCAGGAGTTCGTCCCCGCCCAGGCCCGTGAGGTGCAGGCCGGATCCGCGGGCCGCGGCCAGTTCCACGATGCCCATGCGGCGGTTGCGGTCGACCGTGATGATGCTGGGCGTGTCGAGGACGTCCCGGAGGGTGTCGATGCCGTCGAACGTCATGGCCACTTCGCCGGCCGACACGACGTGGTGCTCGACGCCGCCCAGCGCGCGCACGGTCCGCCGGGCCCAGTAGACGTCGTCGCCGGCCTCGTCGTGGACGGCGGCGGTGTAGGCGACGACGCGGGCGCCGCCGCGGGCCGCCGTGCAGCACACCGCCGTGGAGTCCAGGCCGCCCAGGTCGGACGAGACCAGGTCGCGCCCGCGGGTGCGGACGGCGACCGCTTCGGCGAGCGCTTCCCTCAGGTGCACGGCGCCCGCGGCGAGGGGGACGACGGGGTCGGGCGGTGACCACCACCGGGTGGTGCGGGCCCGGCCTTCGGCGTCGAGGGTCAGCCGGTGGCCTGCGGGCACGGCGTGCACTCCCTGCCACAGCGGATCGCCGTGCCAGGGATGGGGGACGGCCGAGACGAGCATTTCGAGGGCGACGCGGCGCGGGTCGAGGCCGGCGTCCACCAGCTCGGCGAGGACGTCGGCGCGGTCGGACGCCACGCTCACGGGCCGGCCGGGCGTCGCGGCCTCGGCGTGGAAGACGCGCCGCACGGCGACGACACCGCTCTCGATCCGGATCCGGCCGGAACAACTGGCCAGCAGGTGAAAGCTGCCGGCCCGGCCGGCGAGGCGGTCCAGCGCGGACGCCGAGGGGCTGCCGCTCGCCGAGGCGGCGGCCCGTTCGGCGTCGGCCGGCGTGACGGCGTGCTCCCCGATCACCGCGACCCGCACGTCCCGGTGCGCGCCCGTCACGGCCGTCTCCGGATCCCAGCGACCCACGATCCAGGGCCGTCCGGAGGCGTGGAGCAGGCTGCGGGAGGCGAAGGAGAGCGCTTTGGCGGCGGGGGCGGCCGCCGCGTCGTGGTCGGGCAGGACGACGAACCAGGAGGGCACGGACTGGAGCGACAGGGACTGATCCATGGAGGCGGCTTTCCGTCGGCGGTGTCCGGTGGCAGGAGGAACGGGGGGCGGCCGCCGGCCGCCGCCCGCTGTCAGGTCAGAGGACCTGCTTGCCGCCCAGGACGTCCTTCGGCCCGTTGTCCTTCAGGCCGGTGACCTTGCGGAAGCTGCCGGCCTTGGCGAGGGTGGGACGCTCGTACGTCATGATCGTTCTCCTTCTCGTTCGAGGACGATGGTGCGACTACGACAGGCGCCTGCTGCGGAGTCCATGGAAATCCGTACCGGATACCCGATCGGCGGACCCGCGGCACTCACCGTAAGTACGACAAGCACATCGTCACAACGCCTCAGCCCTGGCTATGGGGTCACGCCGGGGGCGCTCCTTTCCGCTTCGCCACGGGCGCACAACCCTCTGCGCCACCTGCGAAAACGGAAAATTCCGTGAGAAAAATCGTTAATCTTCCAGGGGTCTCACGCGCCTTCCGCCGGTTCCTTCCCGTGCCACACCGTGGTCACATTGCAGAATTCCTTGATGCCGTGGCCCGAGAGCTCACGTCCGTAACCCGAACGCTTGACCCCGCCGAACGGCAAGGCCGGATGCGAGGCCGTCATGCCGTTGAAGAAGACGCCTCCCGCCTCGATGTCCCGGGCGAAGCGTTCCTGCTCCGCCTCGTCCCGTGTCCAGACGTTCGAACTCAGACCGAAGGGCGTGTCGTTGGCCAGGTCGACGGCCTCCTCCACGCCGTGCACCCGGTAGACGGTGGCCACCGGGCCGAACGCCTCCTCGCGGTGGATGCGCATGTCGGGGGTGACGCCGGTGAGGACCGTCGGCTCGTAGAACCAGCCGCCGGGGTGCTCCTTCGGCCGCCGGCCGCCGCACAGGGCCGTCGCGCCCCGCCGTACGGCGTCGTCCACGAGCTCTTCGAGGTCGGCGCGCCCCTGTTCACTGGCCAGGGGGCCGACGTCGGTGCTCTCCTCCATGGGGTCGCCGACGGTCAGGGCGGCCATCCGGGCGGCGAAGGCTTCGAGGAAGGCGTCGTGGACGTCGGCGTGGACGATGAAGCGCTTGGCGGCGATGCACGACTGGCCGTTGTTCTGGACGCGGGCGGTGACCGCGGTCCGCACGGCGCGGTCGAGGTCGGCCGAGGGCATCACGACGTACGGGTCGCTGCCGCCCAGTTCGAGGACGGTCTTCTTCACCTCGTCACCGGCGATCGACGCGACCGAGCGCCCGGCGGGCTCGCTGCCGGTGAGCGTGGCCGCGGCGACCCTGGGGTCGCGCAGGATGCCCTCGACGGCCCGGGAACCCACGAGCAGGGTCTGGAAGCAGCCCTCGGGAAAACCCGCACGGCGGAAGAGGTCGCCGAGGTAGAGCGCGGTCTGCGGCACGTTCGAAGCGTGCTTGAGCAGGCCCACGTTGCCGGCCATGAGGGCGGGGGCGGCGAAGCGGATCACCTGCCACAGGGGGAAGTTCCACGGCATGACGGCGAGGACCACGCCCAGCGGGCGGTAGCGGACGCGGGCGAGCGCCGCCCCGGAGTCGTCGACCTCGGGCTGCGGCGGGTGCTCGTCCGCCAGCAGCTCCGCCGCGTTCGCGGCGTACCAGCGCATGGCCTTCACGCACTTCGCCGCCTCCGCGCGCGCGGCGGCCAGCGGCTTGCCCATTTCGGTGGTCATGGTGCGGGCGACGTCGTTCACGTCCTGCTCCAGGAGGTCCGCGGCCCGGTTCAGCAGGCGGGCCCGCTCGGCCGGGTCCGAAGTGCGGTAGCGGCGGAACGCCGAGGCGGCCGCGGCCAGGCACTGCTCGATCTCCTCGGCTCCCATCTCCTCGAACGTCCTGAGCGTCTCGCCGTTCGCGGGGTTCACCGTCGCGATGGGCATGGGTGCCCTCCTCAAGCTCGATGTCTCGGCCGGTCCCCCGTCCCGTACCACGCCGGGCGCGGGTCAATCCGGCGGCGGGAGCCGTTTGACCCATCCGGTGAGGGCCCGCTCAGCGGTACGGCCCTCACCCCGTCGTACGCTTCCCACCCCGTCGTGCGGCCGTCACCCCGTCGTACGGTCCCCCGCATCGTCCGCGACCCGCGGCTGACCGGGCAGCATCCGCAGCGCCCCCTGGGCCCCGCCGGCCGGCACCGCCCCCGCTCCGCCCTCCGCCGGATACGGGCACGGCAGGGCCCGGCAGCGGTACAGCCAGGCGACGGCGCAGCCGGAGGCCAGCCCGAAGGCCAGGCAGGCCACCCACGGCAGCCAGGCCCGCCCGGTCCGCTCGCCGACGTCCATCACCCAGCCGATCACGGCGTTGCCGCCGGCCGCCGTCGCCCCGGAGAGCACGTAGAACAGGCCGAAGTACGTCCCCGTCAGCCGCTCGCTGCCGAACCGCGGGATCAGCCCCAGCACCGGCGGGTAGGCGACCATCCCGCCGAAGTACAGCAGCAGCGAGGCGGAGACCATGACCAGGAGCCGCGGCACCACGTCGCCCGCGCCCCGGGGCGGCGCCGCGTCGCACACCAGCAGCGGCGGGACGAAGCCGAGCCCTATGACGGCGATCCCGGCCCCGACCCAGCGCATGCCTCCGCCCCGCTGCTCCAGGTTCCGGGTGATCCGGAACTGGAACAGCAGGTTGGCGACCGCCCCGGCGCTCAGCAGCAGCGCCTCGGCCCCGCCCCAGCCCGACGCCTGCTGCGCCCCGTCCGGCAGCAGCATGTAGAGCTGGTTCTCCATGATGAACATGCCGGTGGTGGCGAAGGCGAAGCACAGGAAACGGCGGTTGGCGAGCACTTCCCGCAGCTCCCGCAGGATGGGGTCGCGCCCCCTGTCGACCTCGCGTGCCGGCAGTACGAACGCCTGAGCGACCGTCAGCACGGCGAACAGCCCGGCCGCCGTGAGGGCACAGATCCGGAAGTCGGTCAGGTAGAGCACGCTGCCGACGAGGAGCCCGAGGAGCGAGCCGATCGTCGCGAAGACGTTGAGCAGGGCGAACGCCTCGGCCTTGCGCTCGCCCGACTCGTGCGAGACGTAGGAGCGGACGGCCGGGTAGAACAGCGCGGCGGCGAGGCCGCTGATACCGGAGGCGGCGAGCAGCAGCGGCAGGGAGTTACCGAAGGAGAAGAGTGTGAAGCCGACGGTCCGCAGGGCGCATCCGGCGATGATGACCGCGCGCGGCCCGAGCCGGTCGGCCGCCGTGCCGCCGATGATGTACATGCCCTGCTGGCTGAGGTTGCGCACTCCGAGGACCAGCCCGACGACGGCCGCCGACATTCCGAGGTCGTGCCCGATATAGGTGGCGAGAAAGGGAATGAGCAGATAGAAACCGGCATCGATGCCGCACTGGTTGATGAATAGCAATCGCAATGCGAGAGGGCACTCGCGGACCGCGCGAAGAGTTCTCATGTGCGTCCCTGCAGTCTGCCCGAGCGAGGGGACGTCATGGGGTCCGGCCCGGGTCGGAGCCGGTACGCCCCAGCGAATGGCTCGTCAGCCCGGTTCCCACACACGGGAGCAGACGCACTCGGTGACTTGGCGAAGCTGCCGATCATATGCTTGGGTCGGCCTGTGCCCGGCAGCTCCCCGGCCGTGCTCGGAAGGATACTCAGCGGATACGTTAGCAAAGTCGTCCTGTTATCAACAGGGTGAGATTCCGGTTCTGCGGCAGCGCCCGGGGCACACCGGCACAAGGGAATTGCGCCCGGCTCTCCCTTCGAGAGCTGGAACTCTCGTGCCCCGATATTCCGTTCACGTTCCCGTGCCGTCGCGGCCGCTCGCACCTTCGCCGGCCCGCCGGATCGGCGGCCGCGGCCCACCACTCCCCCGGGGCAACCGGCCTTCCCCCGCAGGGGTGAAAACCGCGACTGAATTCCCGTAAACAGAACACGGATTCTCCGCCGAATCCATTCTTCAGACCACAGCCCGCCCGAAGATGCCGAAACTCCCACGTGCCGCGGGCAACTTCGCGACGATGTCCGTATGAACGACCGGAACTTCTTGGAGCGCACCAAGCAGTTCGCGCTCTACCTGGCCGAGCTTCAGACCAGCCTCGATCCGGAGTCCTACGCCCTGCTGCTGCGGGTGCTGAAGGGATTCAACGAGGCGATCCTGCACCGGGAGCGCGGGGTCGACATTCCCTTCTCCCCACGCGAAAAAGAGTTGTTCACACCTGAGTTCGGCCGGGTCCTCACCCGGCTCGCCGGATTCCTCGGGCCGCACGGCATGCACGTCGTGGTCGGCACCGACGGCGCCCCGGGCGCACCCGCGGCCTCCGGACCGCCGGGCGGCACGGGCCCCGGCGAGCACGACCGGCGGGAGGTCGACGCCATCGCCCGGGCGAGTGGCATGCGCCCGTAAGCACCCCGCGCATCGTCTACAGTCTCGTCCGCCGTCCGCAGGGCCGCGGGCGGCGGGGCCACCGCCCCGACGCCGATCATGGGAGGCCACGCCCTCGTGCCCGCATCGCCCACCGCCGACCTGGCCGTCAACCTCCTCGACGCCTCCTCCCTGCTGACCTCCTTCGGCGCCCTCGGCATCGCCGTGGTGATGTTCGCCGAGACCGGCCTGCTGATCGGCTTCTTCCTGCCCGGCGACTCCCTGCTCTTCACCGCGGGGCTGCTCGCCCGCAGCGGGGCCCACTCCGGACCGCACCTGGACCTCGTGCAGGTGCTCGCCGCCTCCGTGACCGGTGCCCTCGTCGGCGCCCAGGTCGGCTTCGTCCTCGGCCGGCGCGGCGGGCGGGCGCTCCTGACCCACTCCCGCAGCCGCAAGCTGCACGAGGGCGCCGAGCGCGCCGAGGAGCTGCTCGCGCGCTACGGCCACGCCCGTGCCATCGTCCTCGCCCGCTTCGTCCCCGTGGTGCGCACCGTCCTCAACCCCCTCGCCGGGGCTCTGGGCGTCGCCCCCCGCACCTTCGCCCTCTGGCAGGTGACCGGCGGCCTGGTGTGGACCGTGGGGCTCGTCCTCGCCGGCTACGGACTGGGCTCGGTCGTGCCCGACATCGACCGCTACCTGCTTCCCGTGGTCGGTGCCGTCGTCGCGCTGTCGCTGCTGCCCGTCGGTCTCGAACTGCTGCGCGGCCGCGCGCGGCGCCGGGCCGTCACGCCGGAGGCCAGCCCTGCTCCCGCACCCAGCGCCCGGCAAGAGCCGTGAACGCCCGCGCCGCGGCGCTGCGGTAGCCCGCCTCCCGGCACAGCAGCGTGACGGTGCGCGCGGGCAGCGGCGGCCGGACCGGCACGGGGTGCAGCCGCCCGGACCCGCCGGTCACGGCCTCGGGCAGTACGGTCGCCAGCGCGCTCCTGCCGACGATCTCGGTGAGCCCGTTGACCGAGTCGGCCTCGACGGCGATGCGCGGCGTGACGCCGTGCTCGGCGAGGAAGGCGTCGACGTGGCCCCGGGTGGCGAAGTCGCGGCTGAGGAGGGCGAGCGGGTGGTCGCCGAGCTCGCCCGCCGGGAGGGGCTCGCCGCGGCCCGCGCAGGGGTGATCCGGCCCGACGACGAGGCCGAGCGTCTCGGTGAACAGTCCGGTGCCGGCGACGCCCGGCAGGTGCGCGCCGCTGAAGGCGATGCCCAGGTCCAGCTCGTCGGCCAGGAGGGCCGCTTCGATGCGGTCCTGCGCCATCTCGCGGAGGTCCAGGGCGATCCCGGCGTGCCGGGCGTGGAACTCCGCGACGAGCGGTCCGATCAGATACGCGGTGAACGTCGGCGTAGCGGCCAGCCGCAGGCTGCCCCGCGAGAGGTCCTGCACGTCGAGCACCGCGCGCTCGCCCGCCGCGAGGTCCTGCAGGGCGTGGCGGGCGTAGCGGGTGTACGCCTCGCCCGCGTCGGTGAGGCGCACGGTGCGTCCGGACCGGTCGAGCAGCTGGACCCCGAGAGACCGCTCCAGCTGCTTGATCTGCTGGGACAGCGTCGGCTGCGAGACGTGCAGGGCCTCCGCGGCGCGAGTGAAGTTCGCGTGCTCGGCGACGGCCAGCAGGTACCGGAGGTGGCGCAGTTCCATGCCCGCAACTATAGGCAGTACGGATGACGGCTACGGATCACACCCGGGGCCGCCTATGGGAGTGCGAGGAGTGCAACACGTCTCCCGACCGGCCGGGCGGAGCGCCCCCGCTCAGTGCTCCCCGATCCCCGCGAACCACGTGGCCCCGGCGTCCATCGCGTGCTTGATGCGCCGCACCGCGAACTCCTGCATCGGCGGCAGGGCGTCCGGCTCGAACCAGCCCACTTCCAGGGATTCGTCGTCGTTGACGCACGCCTCGCCGTCCACTGCACGGCACAGGAAACAGGTGTCCATGAACTGACAGACGTCGCCGTTGGGGTAGGTGACGGGGTCGAGCGCCTCCACCACCAGGACGCGCTCCGCCACGCAGCGGACGGCCGTCTCCTCGTACACCTCGCGCACGATGGCCGCCGCGGGTTGCTCGCCGGGATCGGGGATGCCGCCGATGATCGCCCACTGCCCGTTGTCCGAGCGGCGGCCGAGGAGCACACGGCCCTCGGCGTCGAGGACCACGGCACTGACGCCGGGGATCCAAAGGAGCTGATGACCCGCGGTCGCGCGCAGGTTCCGGATGAAATCGGGGGTGGGCATAGGCAGGAGCCTAGTGGTCCCCGCAGGCCTGTCCTTCACCCAGGTGGCCGCATGGACGGCGGAAAAACCCCAGTTCAGGGCGGGGTCAGGCCGGAGCTTTGCGCCCGGGGGCGAGCCTCAGGGCCTCACGGATCACCCGTACGGCGGACTCGGCGTCGTCGACCGTGACCGTGAACGTCCGTCCGTCGCCCAGGCGCAGCACGAATCCTTCGCCGCGCCGCACCACGACGGCCGTGCCCTTCTCCGGACGCCAGCGGTAGCCCCAGCCGCCCCACTGCCGCGGCGTGACGCGGGGGGCGAAGTCGGCGTCGACCACATGGGCGAGCGGAATGCGGGTGCGCGGCACGCCGATGTGCCCGCAGCGCACCTCGAGCGCTTCACCGTCGACCCGTACGGCCACGTGGACGAACGCCAGCGTGCCGTAGAGCATCAGCAGCCCGGCGGCGACGCAGCCGACGACCGCCATGACGAGAGGGGCCAGACCTGAGGTCCACGCGCTGTCGACGGCCAGCTCGACGCCGAGCGCCAGGCAGGCGGCGCCGGCTGCGGCGAGCAGCCACTGGACGCGGTTCGTCGCGCGACCCGTCCAGACGGCGAGATCCTCGGCGCCGTCGGCCGGGGAAGGGGGTCCGGCCGCGCCTGTCTTCTCGTCGCCCTCGTGGCCCTGCGGGCCCTTGGAATGGTCCCTCATACCAGGCAGCCTACTCACCTTCCGCCACCGCGGCAGGGGTGATGCACCGACCGCACCGGATCGGGTGGTCAGGGGCGCGCGGCGGCGGCCTCCAGGAGGGAACGCCCCTCGGGGTAGGTCAGGGAGGCGGCCTCCATGGCCGCCTCGCGGCCGCCGAGCAGCACCGTCAGGCGCCCGGACGGTTCGGCGTCGGGGGCGGGAGCGGCCCCGATCCGGCGCAGCGCCTGGGCCGCGACGGCCTCCGCCGAGCCGTAGAGAGTGAGCTGCCCCACCGTCGGCGACAGCCGGGGCTGGACGGCGGCGCGAATGCGCTCCGCGACGAGCTCGTAATGGGTGCAGCCCAGGACGACGCTTCTTACATTGCGGGGCGTGAGCGCTGCCGCCGCTGCGATCGCCGCGTCCGCGGCCGCCATGTCGGCGTGCTGGACGGCGTCGGCCAGACCCGGGCAGGGCACCTCCGTGACCTCGACACCGGCCGCGAAGTCCCGGATCAGGCCGCGCTGGTACGGGCTGCCGGTCGTGACCGGCGTGGCCCAGATCGCCACGGGACCGCCGGCCGCCGCCGCGGGCTTGATCGCCGGCACGGTGCCGATGACCGGCAGGTCCGGCTCCAGCTCCGCCCTTATCGCCGCCAGCGCGTACACCGACGCGGTGTTGCAGGCGACGATCAGTGCGTCGGGGCCCCGCTCGGCCGCGGCCCGGGCACAGCCCAGGGCGCGCGCGATGACGTCCTCGGGCGTACGGGGGCCCCACGGCATGCTGGCGGGGTCGGAGGAGAGGACCAGATCGGCATCGGGCCGCAGCCGGTGCACAGTGGCGGCCGCCGCCAGCAGCCCGTTGCCGGAGTCCATGAGCGCGATCTTCACCCGGTCACTTTAATCGATGGCCGGAGGTTGGCGGCCCGCCGGGCGCCGGACCCGGCCACAACCTGGCCGCGGCCCCTCCCGTCCGCCCCGGCCGGGTTCGCTCCGTTTCCCCTTGCGAGAGCCCTGCGTGCGGCAGACTGCAGCGGATGAGCGCGCTGACTTGGATCACTGTGGGTTCCCTGGCCGCGTGGGCGTGGCTGCTGCTGGGCCAGGGCTTCTTCTGGCGGACGGACGTCAGGCTGCCCGGGCGCACACCGCCCGCGGAATGGCCCTCGGTCGCGATCGTGGTGCCCGCCCGGGACGAGGCCGAAGTCCTCCCCGCGAGCCTCCCCTCGCTCCTCGCCCAGGACTACCCGGGCCGGGCCGAGGTCTTCCTGGTGGACGACGGCAGCTCCGACGGCACCGGCGAACTGGCCCGGGCCCTGGCGGCCGAGCACGGCGGACTGCCGCTGACCGTGGACTCCCCGGGGGAGCCCGGGCCGGGCTGGACGGGGAAGCTGTGGGCGGTGCGGCACGGCATGGCCCTCGCCCGGGCCCGTACCGACGCCGAGTACCTGCTGCTCACCGACGCCGACATCGCGCACGCACCGGACAGCCTGCGCGAGCTCGTCTCGGCGGCGCGGTCGGGCGGCCTGGACCTCGTCTCGCAGATGGCCCGGCTGCGGGTGGCGACCGTCTGGGAGCGGCTGATCGTGCCGGCCTTCGTCTACTTCTTCGCGCAGCTGTACCCGTTCCGCCGGATCAACCGCCCGGGTGCCCGGACGACCGCGGCCGCCGGCGGCTGCGTGCTCCTGCGCCGGGAGGCGGCCGAGCGGGCCGGGGTCCCCGACAGCATCCGCCAGGCCGTGATCGACGACGTGACGCTCGCGCGGGCCGTGCGGCGCACGGGTGGCCGGATCTGGCTGGGGCTCGCGGACCGCGTGGACAGCGTGCGGCCGTATCCGCGCCTCGGGCAGCTGTGGCGGATGGTCTCCCGCAGCGCGTACGCACAGCTGCGCCACAACCCGCTGCTGCTGGCCGGGACGGTCGCCGGGCTGGCCGTGGTCTACCTGGCTCCGCCCGTGGCCGTGGTGGCCGGCGCCCTGACCGGCCGGGCCCTCCCGCTGGCCGCGGGCGCCGCCGCCTGGGCGGTGATGGCCGGAACGTACGTGCCGATGCTGCGCTACTACCGGCAGCCGCTCCTGCTGGCGCCCCTGCTGCCGTTCACCGCCCTGCTCTACCTGCTGATGACCGTGGACTCCGCGGTGCAGCACTACCGGGGCCGGGGCGCGGCGTGGAAGGGGCGGACCTACGCCCGCCCCGAGGCCGCGCCCTGAGCGGCCCCGCCGGTCACTTGCGGCCCGGCGTCCAGTTCATGCCCCAGCCGTACGCGCGGTCGAGCGTGCGCTGCGGGCTGACCCCGCGGTCCGGCACCAGGTAGCGGGCCTCGCGCTGGACGACGAGGTCCCCGCCGTTGTTGGTGATGAGGGCCAGCGCGCAGGTGTTGGAGAGCACGGTGCACTCGTCGAGCGAGAAGTCGACGGGCGCGCCGTACTGCGGCTGCAGCGTGACCGTGGCGTGGAGCCCGGCGAAGCTCCGGGCGCCCTCGTAGATCGTCACGAAGACGAGGATCCGCCGGAAGTCCTGGATGTGGTCGAGGTTGACGGTGAGGTTCTCACCGGCCTCGACCGCGCCCGTGCGGTCGTCGCCGTCGAGGTGGATGAACGGCGGGCTGTGCAGCGACCCGAAGGAGTTGCCCAGGGCCTGCACCACGCCCTTGCTGCCGTCGCGCAGCTCGTACAGGGCGCCGAGGTCGAGGTCCAGGTCCGAGTGCATGGCCATGGCCTTGCCGAACTTGTGGGCCCACCCCTTGAACTGCTTCTGCACGCCCCAGTTGAGGTTGACGCGCAGCGAGCCGGACGTGCCGCCCTGCTTGGTCAGCGAGACCGTCGGCGCCTCCTTGGTGAGCGTGACCTTCGTCAGGCGCACGGGCTGCGGCGCGGGTGCGGCGGGCGTCGGAGCCGGGACGGAGGCCGCCTGGGGCTCGTCGACGCTGATGCCGAAGTCCGTCGCCAGGCCCTCCAGACCGCTGCTGTAGCCCTGGCCCACCGCCCGGAACTTCCACTCGCCCTGGCGGCGGTAGAGCTCGCCCAGGACGAAGGCCGTCTCGACCGTGGCGTCGGTGCTGTCGAAGCGCGCGAGCTCCGTGCCGGCGGACGCGTCCGTGACGCGGATGTACAGGCCGGGCACCCGCCCGAAGGTGCCGCCGTCGGCCGAGGCGGCGAGCACCACGGTCTCGACGGCGGGTTCGATCGCGGCGAGGTCCACGGTGAGGCTGTCGGTCGTCACCCCGGCGCCCGCAGGCCGCTTGCCCTCGTGACGGACAGCGCCCGACGGGTGCACCGCCTGGTTGTAGAAGACGAAATCCGCGTCCGAGCGGACCCGCCCGCCCACGAGCAGCAGGGCGGAGGCGTCGACGTCCGGCACCCCGGCGGCCGCGTGCCACCCCAGCTCGACCCGCACCGCCGGCGCCGGAATCCGGACGTTGGCGCCTTTCATCATCCCCATGCTCCACCCCTATGGACGGTCTCTTGCTTGCAGGGACAACGTACCGTGACAGCGGTTCGTCCCTGCTTGGCAAGGATCAGGAGGGTTTGGGGCCCGGGGCGTGGGTGGCCGGTGGAGGCTGCGGCCGGGTGGCCGGGGGGTGATGCGTGGGGGCCTCGGGCTTGGCGGCGGTCGGCGCTACGGGCTTCGCGGCGGTGGGCCCGACGGGTTTCGCAGCCGTGGGCGTCACCGGCTTGGCCGCCGTCGGCGCCACGGGCTTCGCGGCGGTCGGCGTGACCGGCTTGACCGCGGTCGGGGTCACCGGCTTGACCGCGGTCGGTGTGGCGGGGCGCGCGGCTGTGGGCGTCACAGGGCGGGCAGCCGTGGGCGTCACCGGCTTCACCGCCGTCGGGGTCACCGGCTTGGGGGCGGTCGGCGTGACCGGCTTGGACGTCGTGGGCGGCACGACCGCCCGCGAGGCCGTGGGCGTCGGAACCGGAGGCTTCGTCCGCGAGGCCGTCGGCCCCCCGGTTCCGGGTCCCGTACTGCCCGGCTTGCCCGACTTCGACGGGCCGCCCGAGCGCGTCCCGCCACCCGGCCCCGTGGGCGAGCCGGTGCCCGGCACTCCCCTCGCCGAAGAGCTGTCCGACGGCTCGCCGGAGCCGGTGGAGGACGAGCCCGAGGACGAGCCGGAAGACGAGCCGGAGGACGAGCCCGTACCGGGCGATCCGGCCGACGGGGACGAGGACTTGCCCTGCCCGCCGGGCGACCCCGGCGTCCCGCCCGTGCCCGAGGTGGGGCGCGTCTTCGGCGGATCCCACCGGAAGGGCTTGCTGTCCTTGCTGCCGTCGCTGCCGACGCCGCGGTCGAAGGCCTTGTCGCCCTGGAAGGGGTCGACCAGAGGCAGTTCCTTCACCGGGCCCTGCTCCTTCGTGCGGGCCTTGATGACCGTGACCTCCGTGGCGGTGAACGACTTCCAGCGGGTTCCCGAGTACGACGCGGCCTTCACGTCCACGCCGCGGTCCGGCTCCGCCAGCGGATTGCCGCAATTGCACTTGACGGCGGGCGAGGTGTACTCGTCGACGAGGACGAGCACACCCTTCTGCAGCACCGAGAGGTACTCGGCGGCCTCGCCGTCCCGGAAGTCGTGGTTCTTGACGAGCGTGTCGAACTCCAGTGAGGTCTCGGTGAGTTTGTTGATGTACTCGCCGATGCTGCCCTCGTCGATCTCCTTGACCGCGGCCCAGGCCCGGGCTTTCTCGGGGTCCTCGGTGATCTGCTTGATGAGCGAGGCCTTGTCGCAGCGCGTGGTGCCCGGGACGCCGCCGAACGCGCCCCGGTCGTCGCCCTGCCACTCGCCCCCGCCGGGGGAGGCCGAGACGACGCCCCGCAGGTCGGTGTCCGCGTGCTCGGCGAAGGGGAAGGCGCCGGCCTCCCCCACCGCCTCCAGGACGAGTTGCAGTTTCGTCCCGCCTCCCGAGGAACCGCACCCGGCGAGGCTCGCCCCGCCTATGAGCGCCGGCACGGTGAAGAGGACGACGGCCCGGATCCGGCGGCGCCGTGACGGCGCGCGCCGGGCGTCGGGCCGGGCGGATGCGCGCCGCCTCTCCCGGAACTGATCGGACACCAGCCGCATGTGCATACCCCCGAAAGCCGGTCGTGTTCTTGTCGTCTTCTTGTCGTCGTCAGCGTGTTGCGCACTTCGTGACCCAGCCCCCGTTGCACGTGCCGGGCGGGTTCTTGGTGGGTTCGGTGGTCGGATAGGTCGGTTGGTCCGTCGCGTGACCCGACGGGCTGGGGCGGGGTGACGGGGTTTCAGGCTCGCCGGACTCTTCGGGAGCGCCGGACTCGCCGGTGCCGCCCGAGCCGTCGGGGGCAGGAGAGTTGTCCGCGGGTCCGGTGGTCTCCGTGGTCCCTCCGCCGGGCTGCCGGCCGTTGTCCGGATCCCCCGGCCCGCCGGCGGCAAGGATCCCGGCCACGGTGCCGCCGACGATGAGCAGCAGGGCCAGCAGCGGACCCAGGTAGACGGGCCAGCCGCGGCGGGACGGAACCGCGGGGCCGGGGGCAGGGGACGGACC
>NZ_JBPQTS010000148.1:0-19364 GCF_051386455.1 Streptomyces sp. URMC 124 | reverse complement strand
GGGGCGAGGGGCGTGGGGCTCGATAGCCCCGTGAGTACCAAGTGCCCTAATAGTGTGGTTGTAGCACTCCATGTCGCCCGTTCAAGGCGGCCTAACGTGCCGGGGCGATTTACGATCGGGCAGTGGAGAGCGAGGAGCGACTCCGGCGCGGCGCCCCTGGCGCCTGGTGGGCCTGGTCGGCGGCGACGCTGGCCGGGTCGTGCCATCTCGGGCCGGCAGTGGCGGTCACCGCTTTGACGGCGGCCCTGGCCGTCTGTGCCGGGCACTCCGGGCCGGGGAGCGCGCTGATCGCGACGGCCGTGCTGAGCGGGCAGTTGTCGGTCGGCTGGTGCAACGACGCCTTCGACGCGCGACGGGATGCCGCCAACGGCCGCCGGAAGCCCGTCGCCGTCGGAGCGGTGTCCCGTGGCGCGGTGTGGGCCGCCGCGTTCCTGGCGCTGGTGGTATGCGCGGTGCTTTCGCCGGCCTGCGGCCTGCTTGCCGGCGCGATGCACCTGACCGGGGTCGCAGCAGCGTGGGCGTACAACCTGGGGCTCAAGGCCACGGTGTGGTCATGGTTGCCCTATGCCGTCGGCTTCACGAGCCTGCCCGTCTTCGTCACCCTGAGCCTGCCGGAGCAGGCGTGGCCTGCCTGGTGGGTCGTGACGGCCGGCGGGCTCCTGGGGGTGGGGGCGCACCTGGCCGACACGTTGCCGGACATCCCCGGTGACCTGGCGACCGGCGTCCGAGGACTGCCGCAGCGGATGGGTGTGACCAGGACACGCCGGGCGTTGCCTGTCCCGTTGATGGCAGCGACCGTCGTCCTGTCGTTCGGTCCGCCGGGGCCGCCCGGTCGGGCCGAGATTTCGGCGATGGCAGTGGCGGCGGCGGTGACAGCGGTGGGGGTGGCGGTGGGGAAGGCGCTCGGCCCGCGCGGGGGCCGGGCACCGTTCGCCGCCGCGGTGGTGGTCGCAGGGGTGGATGTGGTGTTGCTGCTGGCCCAGAGCGGGACGTTGGCGTGACGAAGTTGGCGGGAAGGGCGGAATCGACACACCCGAAGGGATGTGCGATGTGCTGCGCACCGAAGCCTTCTTGCGCACGCCCTTAACCGGGATCCGCACCTCGCGCGCGGCGGGGTCCGGCGCGGCCGCGGCACGCCCCCGAGCGCACCGCCGGATGGCTCACCCCTCCACGTCAACGGTGAGCATTCGGACGTGGCGCAACCCATTCACACAGCGGGAGTGGCGCAAGATCGTTCACGTGGACCGAGAGGGGAGATGTGGTCGATGGTGTCGCGTGAGGCCGAGCAGCGTGTCGTCGTGCCGCTGCTCAAAGCGCGGTGGTCGCGGCAGACGTTCGTCCACTGGCCGTACGCGCCGCAGGTCGTTCAGGCCCTGCTTCCCGACGGACTGGTAGTTGACACTTACGACGATATGGCGTGGGTGAGCTTGACACCGTTCGTCATGGAAGCCGTGCGTCCGGTGGGTGTGCCTCCCACCCCTGTCGGCTTTCCCGAGACCAATCTACGCACATACGTTCGCCTGCAGGGCGGGTGTGAGGGACTGTGGTTCCTTTCCCTGGAGGTCACCACCCCTGTCATGCTGGCCGCCCGTGTCGTCGGGGTTCCCTACCACGTGGGCGATCTACTGATTCGGCAGCACGGACCCGTCATCCGGTACACCGGGACGCGCCGCGGCGGCTACCCCTCGTACGACCTGGCCGTGCGCCCCGGCGCCCCGCTCGCCGCCGGGGGGCTCGACATGTGGCTGACCTCCAGGTGGCGCGCCTTCAGCCGCAGTGGCAGGGCACTGTGGCAGACCCCAGTCCAGCATGAGCCGTGGCCCCTGCACAGCGCAGCCCTGGAGAACATGGATCAGACACTGACCGCATCGGCCGGCCTGCCGCCCCCGTCCGGCCCGCCGGTCGTCCACTTCTCGCCCGGCGTGGGGCGTGTCCGTCTCGGAGTACCCCGTCGAGTGCCCCGTCCGCTCAAACGGCTCGGCGTCAGACGTGCCGGATGAACGTTCCGGCAGGAGCTCGTCATGCCACTCCGGAGTCATCAGAGTTCCGGCCTCCCAGTCCCTGCGGAGAACCGGATGGCCGACCCCGTAGTCGACCGCATCGTGGACGCCCCTGCCGAGCTTCGTCGGGGACCGGGGACCGGACGGGAGGCCTCGTCTTAGGCTTCGGTCCGTTTCTCCAGGCGGCTGCCGCGTGGCAGGGTGACGGACATGATGTCGCTGGGAGCGTCCAGCGCGATGCGGTGCCATCGCCCCCGCGGCACGATGACCGCGGTTCCGGCGGCCACCTTGATCTCGTCCTCCTCGCGCCCCGGCTGCTCCGGACGGAGATAGAGGCGTATTCCACCGGTGATGCAGGAGACGACTTCGTCCGCGTCGGGGTGGACTTCCCAGTGGTCGCCGTGGACGTCGGCGTCGGTCTCCACATGGAAGGCCATGAGCTGCCAGCCGTCCCGGTCGGGGTCGAACACGGGCTGTTCGGCGCGCACCTCTCCATCGTGGCGAAGGTGGATGAAGGACGCGAAGAGATCGATCGGGGTAATGCTCATGCCGGGATGTCCTTTCTTCGGTGGTTGCCGGCCTGGGCGCTTACGCTGCCGCGCAGCGCCTCGATGAGTGCGACGGGGAGCCCACTGGCTGCTCCCCCGCCTCCGCCCACGTCCACGGCTCAGCCGCCCAGGCCGCGGCGCAGAGCGGCGCCGAGTTCGGTGTTCTGCCGCTGCGAGACTTCGGCGGTCAGGAGCGCCTGCGAGCCGTGGAAGGTGCCGGGCCACTGGTGCAGTTCGACCGAGACGCCCGCCTGCATCAGACGCAGCGCGTAGTCGATGCCCTCGTCGCGGTTCGGGCAGAACTCGGCGGTGGCGATGTAGGCCGGCGGCAGGCCGGACAGGTCGGTGGCCCTGGCGGGGGCGGCGTACGGCGTGGCGGGCTGGTCGCCCAGGTAGTGCCGCCACGACGCGGTGGCGTTGGCGCGCGTGAACCACGGCACATCGGTGAAGTTCCGCTGCGACCAGGTCTCCTGCCGGTCGTCGAGTCCCGGCTGGTTGAGCAGTTGAAAGCGGATCGCCGGGCCCTGCTCGTCACGTGCGCGCAAGGACAGCGCGGCCGCGAGGTTCGCGCCGGCGCTGTGCCCTCCGACCGCGATCCTCGCCGGATCGACGCCGAGTTCGGCCGCGTGCTCGGCCGCCCACTCCAGAACGGCGTAGGCATCGTCCAAGGCGGCCGGGAACCGGTGCTCAGGGGCGAAGCGATAGCCCACCGAGATCACCACCGCGCCGGAGCCGGCGGCGAGACGGGCAGCCCACGGGTGCTCGGTGTCCAGGTCCCCCATGACGAATCCGCCGCCGCGCATCCAGACGACGGCGCCCTGCGCCTGGTGCGGGCGGTAGATCCGCACCGGCACACCCGGACCGGCGGGCACCGTGCGGTCCTCGACCACCATGCCGGAGGTGTCAGGTGCCGACGACGCCGCGGCCAGTTCGGCGAGGTTCGTGCGCGCCGCCGTCGAGTCAGTCAGGTCGAGCGGGGGAATGAGCGGGATGAATGCTTCGAGTTCGGGATCCATGGCAGCCATCCTCACGGCCGTACCCCCGAGGGGTCATCCGCCGCCCGTCGCGCATCCCGCACCGATCACGCACCGATCGGCGCGTCTTGCCCCCTGCCGTCTTTCTATCCTGCAGCCATGGAGGCACTGGCCATACGGCTGTCGGGACTGGATCCGTACGTCGACGGCGTGTTCCGCATCGTCGCGTTCTACGACACACTGATGCGCCGGCGGGTGGACCTTCCCGCGCCGGCCCGCGCCTCAGCAGGCATGGCCGAGTGCGTCACCGGATACGGATCCACGGCACTGGGCGGGCGACCCGCATCTCGCCGGGCGGCACGGAAGCGTCCACCCTGTCGGTGCCCGCGTCCACCACGGTGTCGATCGTCCTCGACGAGGAGAAAATCGGAGCCGTCTGGCTGGAACGCCCCGGACTCCCCGGCCCACTCGACGAAGTGCTCCTCGACCGGCTCGCCATCGCCGCTGCCACCGTCGCCGAGCCGGTACGGGCCGGCCCGTACAACCGTGGCCGACCCGGCCCTCGTCGAACTCGCGATCAGCAGCGAGTGCGACGAGGCGGCCCGCGCACGGGCGCTACGCCTCCTGGGACTCGCCGCCGACCTGCCCGTCCACGTCATCGCCGTACGGTCGCAGCTCCCCCTCGAACGGATCGGCAGCCTGGTCTGCCCGGCCCGGCCGGTGAAAGCGGCATTGCTCGCGAACGTCGGCGTCATCCTGGCCACCACCGTGGACAAGGCCCGGTGCCCGGCAGACGTACGCGCGGGAGTCGGCTCCGCCGACAGCCCCGACCGCTCCTGACGCAAAGCCCTCACGGCACTCCGCTTCACCAGCCCGCGCGAACCGGTCGCCCACTACGCCGACTTGGACGCGCCGGCGCTCCTGGCCGAGGTCCCCCGGAACGCCGTGCGCGACAACCCCGACGTGGCCGCGATCGCCCGCATCGCCCGCAACCCGGAGGATCTGGAGACCGTGGACGCCTATTGCACCACCGGCTCCCTCCGTCGCGCCGCCGAGCTCCTCCACCTCCATCACAGCAGCGTCGCCCGCCGACTCGATCAGATCGCGAAGCCTTGGGCATCGAGCTCACCGAACCCTCCGGCTTGATACGAACAACCCTCGCCCTCACCGCATGGCGGCTGCTCATCGACTGAGGAAGTCCCACCTTGTCGCACCCGCCGCTGCGAGGCCCGGGCCACACGGCCACCACGGCCACCACGGCCACCACGGCCACCACGGCCACCAGCGCAACGACGCCCACGACTGCCCCGGCGATCCACGGCGTGAAGTGCAGGTACGCCATGCCGCCCAAGGTCAGGACCAGAGGATCTCCTGCGCGGCGTACGCGACCGACGACAGCGGGTCGGAAGCGAATGTCGGCGGGGCCGGCTGCTCGGACAGCAGCATCTCGTACGGCTCCTGGCCGCGTATGACCGGTCGGCCGATGGACAGCCGCTTCGGAAGCCCCGGCACATTGATTACGAGACGAGAGCCCAGGCGGCCCACGTATGACTCATGGGGCGATTTGCCACACCGGTAAGGCCCGGGGAGCGCTCACATCAGGGGGGCGTCAGGGATGTGGCGGACCGCTTGCACCCGAGCGGTGAGGCTCCCTTGAATGGTGCTCGTGAACAGCCACTTGCGCCACGACGACCGGCCGCCTCATACGGCGTTGCCCGGTTTCGCGCGCTGAGCCCACACGGTGCACTGAGCGCACCCCCTGTTCACTGACGCCCCGGCTGCCTCTGTCGTCGCACGGCAGCCGATATCGCGCGGCACAGCGCATTCCGGCCTCCGCCGTCCCTGCCGCTGATGTCGCTTCACGCTCGCACGGCAGCTCCGCCCTACGGCGCCCGCTGCCGCTCTGTCCTCCCGGAGTGGAGTCCCATGTCTTCTGCTGTCTCGCCCGCCCCCAGGACCGTTCTGGTCACCGGTGCCACCTCCGGCATTGGCTGGGAGACCGCCCGGCTCCTCGCCGAACGGGGCAACACGGTCATCGTCCACGCCCCCGACCAGTCGTCCGGCGACGACGCCATTGCCCGCCTGGTCGCCGCCAGCGCCGACACCCTGCGCCTGCGCCTGGTCGTCGCCGACTTCTCCCGGCTGGACGAGGTCCGCGCCATGGCCGTCCGCGTCGCCGAGGAGCACCCCGTCCTCGACGTCCTGGTCAACAATGCTGCCGTCGCCGCGCCCGAACAGCGCACCATGACCGCCGACGGCAACGAACTCTCCCTCCAGGTCAGCTTCCTCGCCGCTTACCTCCTCACCCACGAACTCGCCGGCCCGCTCGGCGCCCACCCCGGCAGCCGTGTCGTCAACGTCTCCTCCTCCATGCACCGCACCGCGTCCAACGCCTGGAACGATCCGCACCGCGCCAAGCGGTACTCCCGCCTCGCCGCCTACGCCCAGTCCCAGCTCGCGCTGACCGTCTTCACCCGCGAGCAGGCGCCCTGGACCGCGGTCAGCGTGCACCCCAGAGTGTGCGACACAGGCCTCCTACCGCTCTACGCCCACGAGGGCGACTCCGCCCTGCAGGGCGCTGAGTGCGTCGTGCGGCTCTGCGACCCCGCCACGGAGCTCGTCCCCGGCGCCTACTACGACCGCAGGGCCCTCTCCCCGGCGGCCCCCGTCGCGATGGAGGACCGCACGGTGCGCCGCCTGCGCAAGCTCGCCGACCAGTTGGTCGCCGCCAAGTCCGCCTGACCTGACCACGCGGCGGGGTAGTCCGCCGAAGGGCTGGAAAACGTTCTCGACTGCGTTCCGGATACTGAAATGCCCCACTGGAACGCGCTCCGCAGGCGACCTGCGGAGCGTCTCCCACAGGCCGGCTTCAGTCCCGCGGCTCACCGGATAGGGCCGAGCCGCCGCGACCTCTGAGGCCGGTCCCGCAGACGGAAAAGGCCGCGCGCCTGACGGAGGGCGGAGGGCGCGCGGCCAAGTGCCCGTATCTCTGCCCCTGCGGGCCCTCGGCGGCTGGAGCAGGGCGGTTGCCTGCCTGTCCGGGCTCAACAGACGACCGTGCTGCGGGGTAGGCACATCAGCCGGGAACCGGCACCTATTGGAAAGCCCTCAAAGCGTCCTCGCCGTCGGTCCACCAGACACCGAGGCATTGGCGAACCAGGCGCCAGCCGTCCGGGCTTCGACGGAATTCCCAGTCGTACGGACCACCCATGGAATAGGGAGAGGCGGTACTCCCGGGGGCGGTGACGGCGACGAACCACATGTAGCCCATGCCGGTTGCCCGATCGCCCTCTACGTCGAAGTGCATGTTGAGGATGTGATGCTGCATGTTCGAGTAGGGCGCTTCCGCTTCTTCCACCTTCGCCCGTATCGCTTCCCTTCCGTGAGTCTTCCCCCATGGCCCGAATTCCAGCACCGCGTCCTCGGACCAGGATTCGATCCAGGTCTGCCAGTCCTTACGGTCCAGCGCCCTCCACCCGCGGATCATCAGGGCGCGCAGAGCCTCCTTCTCTTCCAGGGTCCGCAGTCTGCGGGCCAGACCATTGTGCTCGGGGGCAGTGTGTCCGTCTCTTCCGCAAGGAGTCACTGGACACTCGCAGCGGGACGGACGACGATTTCGTTGACGTCGACCTGCGCGGGCTGGGCGACGGCATAAGCAATGGCCTCTGCGATAGCGGAGGCCGGCAGCGCCACGGCGCGGTAGGTCTTCATGGCTTCCCTGGCAGCAGGGTCGGAGATGCTGTCGGCGAGTTCGGACTCGGTCACGCCCGGGGAGACGAGAGTGACCCGGATGTTTCCGGTGGACTCCTGACGCAGCCCTTCGGAGATCGCACGGACGGCGAATTTGGTGGCGCAGTAGACGGCAGCGGTAGGAGAGACCTCGTACGCTCCGACCGACGCGATGTTCACGAAGTGGCCGCTGCCCTGTTCGCGCATCGCGGGCAGTGCAGCGGCGATACCGTGCAGGACGCCCCGCACATTGACGTCGATCATCCGGTCCCATTCGTCGGTCTTCAGCGCATCCAGCGGCGAGAGCGGCATCACCCCGGCGTTGTTGACGACAACGTCCACCCGGCCGTAACGCTCGCGGGCGGCGGACACGAAAGCCTGAACGTCCGCGGCATCCGTGACGTCCAGCCGCCGGTACGCCACAGTGCCGCCCGCAGCAGTGATGTCCCTGGTGAGTGCGTCGAGACGATCGGTGCGCCGCGCTCCCAGGAGCAGGCGGTGGCCGTCGGCGGCAAGCCGGCGAGCGGTTGCCTTTCCGATTCCGCTGCTCGCTCCGGTGATCGCCACGACCTTGGCCGCGTCTGTCATGTCTGATTTCCCTCTCGGTAGAGCACGGGGTGTTTGTGGGAGAGCACGCCATCGCCGATATCGCCCGTCGCGTACACCCGAAGTCGTCCACGTCATTGATGTGGTTGCCGATCACCGTGCAGCAGCCGTGTACGCGCTGCGCCGCCGGCGGCCGCGGGTCTCGTGGGCATGACAGACCCTCCTCACAGACCCTCCTCATTGATGGCTGCGGATCTCTCCTCCTTCGGCCGAGTCTGAACGGGACCGAGATCACCGACCAGGACGTGTGCTGCCTGGGTGCACCGCACCCGGGCAGCACGGCATCCCTACGGCCTAGCCTGGGGGCATGACCGACAACCACCTGGGAGAGTTCCTGCGCGCCCGCAGGGCGGGCCTGCAGCCGCAGGACGTCGGCATGGCGAGCCACGGCGTACGCAAAGTCGCCGGACTGCGCCGTGAAGAGGTCGCCGTCCTGGCCGGCGTGAACGCGGACTACTACACCCGTCTGGAACAAGGGCGCGAACGCCACCCCTCGGCCCAGGTACTCGACGCGCTCGGCCGCGCCCTGCGACTGGACCCCGACGCCCACGCACACCTGCACCAGCTGGCCGGGACGGCTCCGAGCAGTCAGTTCACCCCCCATGCAACGGACTGCGTGAGCCCCGCCCTTCGCCAACTGATGGACGGCTACTCGGGCGCCCCGGCAATCGTCATCAATCCGACTCTGGACATCCTGGCAGCCAACACCCTGGCCACGGCCCTGTACTCACCCTTCGAGCAGCCGGACAATCTGGCCCGCATGACCTTCCTCGACCCGGCAGGCCGACAGTTCTACACCCGGTGGAGTCACGCAGCACAGGCCACTGTCGGCCACCTGCGTCAGGCAGCCGGCCTCGCCCCTGACAACCCCCGACTGCGGGAGCTCGTCCAACCCCTCACCGCGCACAGCAAGGATTTCACCCACCTGTGGAACCTCCACACTGTGCGTGGCAAGACCCAGGACGCCAAGCACTTCCTCCACCCCGACGTCGGCCCTCTGGCCCTCACCTACCAGGCATTCGACGTACGCGACGCTCCGGGCCAGCAACTCGTCGTCTACCAAGCCGAACCCGGCAGCCCCAGCGCCGAGGCTCTCAGCCTGCTCGGATCCATCCATGCCGACGGGGCCCTGCATCGCCGACTGAACACACTCGTGTCGTCATCGGTGAGGGCGGGGTAGGCACTGGCGACTGAGGGGTTTTGTCTGGAGTGTTCGCCTTGGGTTTGCCCTAGGTTCGCCTTGGGTTCGCCGTGGGGCATCTTGGGTTCGCCTTTGTGCCTGCCGGACGAGATGAAGGCGGGCGACGGGCCCCTTCCGTCGGGTGACCTGCCCGCGGTGGGGCTCTTGCCCGGGCGGACCACACGGCCGCGGCGGCGTCCCCGATGAGCGTCACGCGATCGCGCCGGCGCGCACTCGGTCGGCACCCGGGACGGCGTGGACATCGCGACGCTCAGTCACGGAGCCGGCGGCATCAAGATCGACGTCTGTGGCCGGTGGAATCCGAGCGGGTAGCGTCCGCGTGCCCTACTTTAGGTTCACCTCCAGGGGAAAGGGCGCGCCATGAAGTTCGCAGTCATCGGTGGTACCGGGCTGATCGGATCACAGGTCGTCAAGAAGCTGAACCTCGCCGGGCACGAGGCGGTGCCGCACTCGCAGTCCACCGGAATCGATGTCATCAGCGGCCGGGGACTGGACGAGGCGGTGGCGTCGGCCGACGTCCTCGTCAATCTGACGAACTCCCCGACCTTCGACGAAGCCTCCCCGGCCTTCTTCCAGACCTCCATGGACAATCTTCTCGCCGCGGCCCGGAAGGCTGGTGTCCGGCACTTCGTCATTCTCTCGATCGTCGGCGTGGACCAGGTGCCTGAGCTGGACTACTACCGGGCCAAGGCACTCCAGGAGGACATCCTCGCAGCCGGCCCGATCCCTTACTCGATCGTCCGCGCGACGCAGTTCATGGAATTCATCGACGCGATCCTCTCCTGGACCGCCGACAGCGACAGCGACAGCGACAGCGACACCGTGCGGCTGCCCACCACACCGATCCAGCCGATCGCCGCCGAAGACGTGGCCGACGCGGTGGCAGAAGTCGCCGTGGGCGCCCCGCTGGGGGGCATTCGCAACATCGCCGGACCGGAGGTCTTCCCGCTCGACGAGCTGGGCCGGCTGACCCTGGCTCGCAGGTCCGACGGCCGAACCGTCATCACCGATCCCACCGCCGGCATGTTCGCCGTCGTCAAGGGTGACGTCCTCACCGACGAGCGCGCCCGGCTCGCCCCCACCCACTACAGCGACTGGCTCTCCTGATCCACTCGTGCCCCCCATCGCCGGTGCGGCCGGGCACGAGCGCCTCGCGGTTGAGCCTTCCCGGGCTCGGAGCGCCCTGACCTCAGGGCGCCTGACCTCAGGGCGCCTGAGCTCAAGGCGCCGCCCTGGCAGAACCGGTGCCGGACAGGTCGGCGAATGGGACGCCGATGTCTGTCAGCGTCACCCGGGTGCCGCGCGTGCCCTGCTGGTGCGGCGTGCCGACCCGGCCGACGCTGGTCGGAGTGCCGCCGTCGAGCCGGGAGAACCCATGAAACGTCAGGCCGACCGATGCGCGCCTGCCGCGCTGGCCGTCATGCTCGCCTGCGCCGGACTGACCGGCTGCTCGTCGGATGGTCCGAACGGCGCCACCGCCTCCTCGGCGGCCTCCGCAGCCAGGTCGCGGGCCTCCGCGGGCGCTTCCGCCGCCAGCAGCGCGGCGGCGTCCGCGGTCGGCTCCGCAGTCGCCTCCGCCGAGGCGGCTGCAGAGGCCGCCTTGAGGAAGATCAAGGGTGGCCTGGACGCCAAAGCGGACGTCACTCTCGGCACCGCCGCCACCGGCTCCGACGGCCGCATTGAGGTCCCGGTGAACGTCGTCAACCACGACTCGGAGGCGAGGCGCTACACCCTCCTGATCAAATTCAAGGACCAGTCAGGAAATCCGGTCGATATGGTCACCGTCGATGTGCCCGAGGTCGCCGCGGGCGGCACCGACCACGCCACAGCCCGAAGCAACCGGAACCTGACCGGTACGGTCACCGCCGAGGTCAGCAAGGCCGTGCGGTACTGACGTCACACGTCCCGGTCGCGGCCTGCGGCGGTACCCGGCGAGGTGCCGGGCCGCCCGGCCGCCTGCCCGGCTCGGACGCGGGTGGGACGGGGTCTGCCGGGTACCGGCGCAGGGGCCGGCCTCCCCGGAACCGACGGGGCTGCTCCGCCGGTGACGTCGAGGCATGAGCTGCTCGAGTGACGGCAGCCCCTGCCCGGCCCTCGCACCGAACTGACGAGCACCCCCGGCGCACGCCGTACTACAGCTTCCGTCCTCTCCTGCTCGGTCAGACACCGACGACCGGCTGCACCTCGGCGACGAGGAACTGCTCGGCCCTGGGAAGGCGCAGGCCGTCGTGACGGCCGGCGAAGTATCGGGCGGCCAGGTCGTCCGGGGATACGTGCACGGCCTTTGCGAACCCCGCCTCCAGGGCTGCTTGCTGCATCTGGTCGGGCGAGTAAAGGCTGATGAACGGGGTGCCCGAGGCGGCGGCGCCGCGCATCGAGAGTTCCTGGACCCGCCGCTGCTCCGGGTCGAGCATGTCGAGCGGCAGCAGGAACGTCGTGGCGAATACGGAACCGGGTGCGAGTGCGGCGGCCTGGCGCAGCGTCGCGGCGTTGGCTTCGGGCGTGAGGTACATGCTGACGCCGGTCGACGCGACGACCGTCGGCTTCTGCGGATCGAACCCCGCGTCGGTCAGTCGCTCCCACCACGAGTCGCCGGCCTCGAAGTCGACGGGCACGAAGGTCAGCCAGGGCGGGACGTCGGAGCCGATTTCCTTGAGGCGCCGCCGCTTCCACGCCTGCGTGCCCGGCTGGTCGACCTCGAAAACGCTGAGGCGGGAGCCGAGTTCGGGGCGCCGCTGGGCGAAGGTGTCCAGGCCTGCACCGAGGATGACGTACTGGGCCACGCCGGCGTCGGCTCGTTCGGCGACGAGGTCCTCGACGAATCGAGCGCGGGCGACCATGGACGCGCGGACGCCGCTGACGCCCGGCATGGTCATGTCGCCGCGCTCCCGCCAGTTCCGCCCGGGGTCGGCGAGCTTCAGCCCGACCTCGTCCTCCAGTACGTGGGGCGGGGCGTCGGCCTGGACGTGAAGGGCGCGCCACAGTGCGACGCGCACAGCTGTGTGGTCGGGTTCGGGCAGGTCGGAGCGGCCGTCGCGGAGCGGGGATTCGAGTGCGACGATCCGCCCGTCGGGGTCCCGGACCAGAGCCTGCTGGACGCCCCAGTGCATCGGCGTGAACTGCTGGGCGAACTCCGGTGCGCGGTCGGGCGCGAAGGCCTCGGCGTCGGCCACGCTGAGTATTGGGTGAGTGACGAGCTCCCGTTCGTGCTGCTCAACGATGAACACGTAAGGCCCACCGGACGGGTGGGCCCAGTGCCCGGAACCGTGATCGGTCTCCAGGGCGTTCTCGAAGCCGAGCGATTTCCAGAACGCGGCGGTTGCACCGTAGTTACGGGTCTCGACGAGGAACCCTTCAATGCCGTCAGTCGCCATGCGTGCTCTCCTTGCCTGCGCTTGCGGCGCGCTGGAGGTACTCGGTGAGGGCCGTCTCGACGATCGCGGAGAGGGATCGCTCGGTGTCGACGGCGTGATGCTTGACCTCGCGGATGAGGTCGACGGGCAGGTAGACGTTGAACTGCTTTGCCTGTCTTTCGGCAGCCATAGTTAGGATGCTAGCAATCTAGAGATGAGCATGTGGTGATGTGCGTCATAGAGGCGCTCCCCCAGGCAGTGCGAGTCACAGCGGATCAGGCTTCGGAGGCGACGAGACGTGCCGCGACCGTACGGATCGGCCATGGCGACGTGTGGTCCGGGGCCCGGGGCCGGGGCCCGAGGTCCGGGGTCCGGGGCCGGGGTCCGGGGTGGACGTGACAGGGCTAGGCTCGAACCTGTTTGGCCAGGACACGACAGCCGGAGCCGTAGTGAACCACCCGCAACAGCCCGCGACGCCGCCCCACCGCCCGTCGGCCTTCGATCCGGACGCGACCGAGGTCCTGTCCCCGGGAGCCTGGCAGCAGTACGGTCACACACCGCCCGAGCAGCCCGCCGACTCGACCAAGCAGTTGCCCAGGATCGAACCCGAGCCGGCGTGGACCGGCGAGCCCGGCCCGCCGGAGGGCCGGCGTCGGCGGGTGTGGATACCCGTCGCCGCCATCGCCGCCTGCGCGGCCACCGGTCTCACGGTCGGCGCGCTGGTGCTCGGTGGTGACGGCCAGGAGGCGACCCCCGTTCCCCGGTCACCGGCACCCGCCGACGGCGCCACGCCCGGCTCCGCCGCCCCGTCCCCGTCGGACGTGCCCTCCCCCGCTCCCAGCACACCCGGCCCCGTGCTCCTGGGCGGGCCGTACATGCTGATCAGCGACACCGGCAAGGCCGCGGATGTCACGGCGGCCTCCCGCGACAACGGCGCGGTCGTCATCGCCTACCAGCCAACCGGCAACCCCAACCAGCGTTGGACCCTCACCGACGCAGGTGGTGGCTACGTCCGCATCACCGCCGTGCACTCCGGCAAGTGCCTCCAGGCCGACGCCGCCGCACCCGCGGGCGGCGTGACGCAGCAGCCGTGCGCCGGAACGGACAGCCAGCAGTGGCGAGCGGCCGCCGACGGCGCCGCGTACACGTTGGCTCTGAAGGGTTCCGGACAGACCCTGGGCATCGGCCCTGGGGACGCCCTGCGTCTTCAGCAGCCGGGAGCGGGTCCGGCACGGAAGTGGACCGTCAGGAATCCCTGACCATCCAGCTGCCGGGTCCTTCGCGCGCCGGAGAGCAGGAAGCAGGCCGGGCCCGGCCAGTCGGAGGACATCTGCACCGCCTTCCTCATCCCCGGAGGGCCGGAAGGCCACCGCGGCGGAACTGACCCGGGGCTTCGCCACGAAGCCGCTGAAGCGGCCGGTGCAGACTGAACGGACCCGTCCGCAGGAGAATCCCTCCGGTTACCCCTCTCTGACGGAGTGGCGAGCGGAATCCGTGCGCGCCGCGGCCGAGGCCTTGCCGGTGTCGAAATCGCCGCCTTTCTGTTCAGAGTCGGGGTGGGCCCTGTTCGGCGCGGCGGAGGATGGTGCCGAGGTGGGAGAGGCCGGGGTGGTCCATGGGGAGCCGCTCGTCCCACCAGGTGGCGCCGGCGTCGAGGAGTGGCCCGATCAGCTCGCGGGCGGAAGCGGCGTCGTCCGCGGGGCTGACGCCTCCGACGACCACTTCGAAGGGCACGTCACGGCGATCTTCAGGACGGTGCTGCCGGACATAGGCCACCAGGTCGCGTACCTCGTCCGCCGGCGGGACACGGCCGTGTCCCGCGGAGTCGAACAGCGGCACCGCGCCGTCCCAGCGGGCCGCGCGGCGCATGGGCCGGCGGTTGGGCCAGTACCCGGCGATCCACACCGGCGGGCGCGGGCGCTGTACGGGCGGGGGCAGCAGGGCCACGTCCTCCGCGTGGAAGTGGCGGCCGTGGTGCGTGACTCGTTGCCCGGTCCAGTACCGTTCCAGCAGCGCCAAGCCCTCGTCCAGGCGCTCGGCGAGCACGGCCTTGGCGGTGGGTTCGCCGAAGCTGCCGTACTCGTCCTCGACGGGTCCGCCCAGGCCCGCTGCGAAGATCACCCGGCCATCGCTGATCCGGTCCAGTGTCGCCACCTGGCGGGCCAGTTGGTGAGGGCGCCGCCGGGGCACCGGTGTGACCAGCGTACCCAGCTTGATGCGCCGGGTGGCCAGTGCGGCCGCGGTCAGCAGCATCCACGGATCGCCGACGGGACGGGGAGAGTTCTTGTAGTGGACCACGTGGTCCCACAGGAACAGGGCGTCCCAGCCCGCCTCCTCGGCCGCCACGGCCAGAGCCGCCAGGTTCCCTGCGTCGGCGAAGTCTCCGAAGTTGGGGACGTTCATCGAGAAGCGCATCCTGGCATGGTGAGCCTCTAACGCGCCCCGGCGCAACGGGATTTCGGCACGGCATCGCGCGGGGCCGACGTGGGAGCCGGCGCCGGCTGTTCACGCTGTGGCGGCCCGCATGCGCCGAGGATGAGCCTGCCAAGGCTCAACATCTCGGCAAGCGCTCAGCAGAGGGTGGGAGGGAGCGAACCGGTTCGGGGTTTGCGTTTTCTACAACGATTATCGGTGGGAGCCAGAGACGCTCAAACGAAGCGCAATGCTGTCCCATGCCGCCGGATACGGTCGCTCAGGCCGGCCCGACGTCCAGCTGTACGCCGCCTGCGGCTTGGTTGACGGGGGCGGGCCGCAGACAGTCCGCCGCGGGTACTCGGGTGGCAAGTGTCGCGACGGTGCGTCGTGCGCTCTGGCCCTGGCCGCGGCCCTCGGTCACGGTGCCGTTGAGGATGACTAGGGTGACCGTGCTGAGGCGGACAACGGTCGAGCTGGTGTAATCGATGACCGATTCCCGGCCGTCCGCATAGCGGACCTTCTCCCGCCCGGTGGGACTGTTCACCGCGACGCAGGACGCGTTCGCCGATCCCACGAAATGCCCGGTGGCGGCGACGGTCCGGCCGGGCCTGCCGGAGCAGGTGTACTGGGCCTTGGCTTCGAGGCGGGTGGGCCTCGGCAGCAGCCCGAGGCCCGGAGTGCTGGAGCCCTTCTCCTTCCCGGTGCAGACGAACGCTGTCTCGCCGCTGCCTCCGGCGGCGGCCACCGGCGACCAGGCCAGGGAGGAGCCGGTCAGAGCCAGGGAACACAACGCCACGCTGAGACCGCGCCTTGCGAACATCCGCATCTCCCCGGGAAGTCACAGCGTGCTCTGGCTCGTCCGGAGCAGCTTGTGGCTCGGTGACTACCCCTGGAGAACGCCAAGACCACCGGATAGCGCCCGGCTCCGGTAGCGCGGCTGCCGCGCACACGCGGGGCGATGCACTCCCTGGCGCGCGCACGGGCGTTCGCCGAGGCGCGCGCTGCTCGCGTCGGCCCGGTCCGGCGGGTCTCGGCGCCGGGGAGGAAAGGGGTGGTTCAGTCTCCGGCGATGAGGCCGGTGATGAACTTGCGGCAGCGGCCTTCGGTGACGGGCGTGATGCCGTGGATGAGCTGGGCGCCGTAGACGATGGCGGTGCCCGTACCGGCGGGCGTGGTCCAGGGGGTGCCACGGACCTCGTGGATCCAGTCGGTCTCCGGGTCCTGCCGGGAGATCTTGTCGTGGGGCGCGATGCGGGTGAAGCGCATGCCGTCGGCGTAGCCGGGGGCCGCCTCTGTGCTGAAGCGGGGATCCCACAGGTGGGGGCTGGAGGTGGTCTCGAAGAAGAACTGGCCGCCGGCTTGGGCGTCCTGCACCGTGACGCCGATGCGGGCGACGTGGCGGGGGGCGGCGAGCGGGTCGGGGCCGATGCCGTCGAGGTGGCGCACGGCGCCTTCGGCTGCGTCGAACTGGATGAGCTGCCAGGGGGAACAGCCCGTGGCGGAGGGGAAGGTGCGGCGGATTTCCGGCAGGTGGCGCAAGGCCGCTGCGCGGAGGGCGCCTTGGACCTCTTCGGGTAAGTCGCTGAGTTCTTCGCCGACGTAGGCGGGCTTCCAGCCGGTCTGCTGGATGAAGTCGTCGATCGCCCGGGCCAGGCGGGCGACCTCCTCGCCGGTCAGGAAGTCGTCCACGGTGTCGACGGCGAGTGTCTCTGTCAACGTGATCACGACTGGTGCCTCCCTGGGTCACACGGTGATCGGGGGTGGCGTCCTGCGATGGGGCCTGCTGCGGGCATCGTCGTACCAGGAGCCGGAACAGGCAAGCGTCGCTGCCAGCGCCTCACGCCCCGGCGCCCGCCGTCACGCACCAGACGTCCGGCCCACCAGGGCACGGGACTCGGCCTGGGGGTTGTGCCGCGCGCGGCGGACGTAGCCGGCGCCCTCCTGGGACGGGAGCAGGAGAAGAGGATTTGCAACCGGCCGGGCAGACGAATCAGGGTCTGATCAGCAACCAACGTCGGCGGTGGATGGAGGCTGCGGGGTTACGAGCGGGGCTCGCTGTCGCAGCACTGGCCTCCGGGGCCGGTGGCGTGTGCGGGTGGAGGCGATGGTCATTGCGTCCTCATGATTCCGCGGCGTTCATGATTCCGCCCGGCACGCCGCCCACGGGTTGCCGCCTGCATCGAGTCGTCCAAGCCGAACCTGCCGTCGGCGTCATCACGCTCGCGCCCGCCACAAAGGACAAGGTAAGCGCCACGAGCGTCGGAGAACCGCACCCCCGAATAGCCGTTCTGAACCCTCTCCGCGGCGTGGACTAGTTCAGCCATCCGCTCGCCGTTCTTTATGTGGTCGACGGCTTCCTTGGGCTTATTCCTTGCGGCGTTCAATCGTGTCGGCGACGCCTGAAAGGGTTTGAATGGTGACCCACCTGCCTGGACCGTTCGAGATGCGGGCCGGTTTAGCCTTCGGCAACCTTGAACCACGATCACCCTGCCGCGAAGGGACCAGCCGTGGGAATCAAGGACCAGTTCCAGGACAAGGCCCAGGACCTCAGTGAGAAGGCGAAGCAGGCCGCGCAACGCGGTCAGTCAGAGGCTTCCGAGCGAAGCTCGCAGGCCGGCGAACAGTCCCAGGAATCCTTGGATGACGCTCAGCGGGAGGCAGAGGACCGGTTCAACCGGGACTACGACGCCTAGGGTGCATCGCTCTGCAGGTCACGGGCTGCCCGGCCCGCGGAGATCAGCCCTTGCTGGTCTCCGCGGGCCGGACGCGTCCGAGGCCGCGTCCGCGTATGCCGAAGCCGTCACCGCGGCGACGATGTCGTCGCCGAAGCACACGAACAAACGGCCTCAGGCGGCCCGTACTAGCCTTGACGATAACCCGGGAGAGTGGGGTAGCGATGCCCACCAACACGCGGGCTTCAGCCCCGGAGCAACGAGCCATGACCCGTACGTTGCAGCCCGAAGCGGCGCGCCGCGCTCGCCGGAGCTGCCACGGGATAAGCGCGGCTGATGGCACGGGCGTCCGCAGAGGTTCTCATGGGCTGGTCGGTGGATGTCAGGACGGCATGACAACGGGGTACGACTTCAGCCGGGTGAAGGTCCACGGCGAAAGGCCGGGCACGTCTCCGGGTAGGTTCTCGTCGGCGAGTCAGGGTGGCAGGGTTGTCCAACTACTGGCGGGACCGTCCTCTGAAGCTCGTCCCTCGCCGTACGTCAGCGCACCACCCGCCGTTGCCGATGCGCTGGCCTGGGGAGGTCGGCCCTTGGACGCTGCCACCCGCTCACGGATGGAAGACGCTTTCTCCTATGACTTCGGTGGAGTGCGCATTCATGACGGATCCCGCGCCGAGGAGTCTGTACGGTCCTTGGGAGCGCTCGCCTACACCGTAGGCAAGGACATTGTCTTCGGAGCCACCCAGTACCGACCCGGGAGCCGGGATGGTGAGCGGACCCTCGCCCATGAACTTGCCCATGTGATCCAGCAGCACACAGGCCCCGCGGGGGCCGGTCTGCTCGGGGTCATGACCGCGGACCCGCTGGAACGGGAGGCCGACGCCGCCGCTGCCACCGTCGCCGGCGGCGGCCGGGCTCGGGTGCGGGGCCGGGTGGCGCACGCCGTGCAGCTCCAGCAACCCCCGCAGTTCACCATCGGCGATCTCGGAGAGCAGTACCTGGCCCAGGCCCTCGATCGCAACGGCTACATCGTCTTCCACGACTGGTCCAAGTTCGTCAACAATCGCGGCATCGACCTGGTGGTCTGGGATCCTTCCTCCAAACGGGTGTGGTTGATGGACAACAAGGCCTGGACCCGGGGCATCGACGATGCTCCTGCACTCACAGGGCCTCAGTTCGAATGGAACCTGCAGCAGATCAAGAAATTCCTCAAATCGAACTGGGCCAGCAAGGAAGCCGCCGTCGCACTCCGCGCCCTGGAGGCCAACCAGTACCTCAAGGTCGTCTCCAACTTCAATGCCATGGGCCATACACGCTTCACCCCCAAGCTGTTCTCCAGCGGAGTGACCGTCTTCGACGTCCGCATGATGCGCCTGTTCACCGACCGCCTCCAGTGGCTCACCGCCTTCCGGCAACTGCAGCTTCAACGGGGCGTCCGGCTGACCGGCGCACGAGGCGCAGCCACCGTGGGCGGCATGCTGTTCGTCGTAGCGGTCATGGCAGGGACGGTCTTCCTCTACCGCAGCGAGGGCGCCCGTCAGGTGACCGGCCAGATCGTGGCGCAGGCCGCCCTCGACGGCCTGCTGATCCGGATCGCCGGGCGGGCCGCGGGGACCATCGCCTCGCTCTCGCTCGGCCTCAGGTCCGACGAGCCGGAGTCGGTGATCGAACGGCGTGAACAGATCGACAAGATCATCGCTGCGCTCCCGGAAATCCACTACGAGACCCTCTCGGAGAGCGAACAGCAGGAAGTCCGCAAGACCATCGGTGAACTGGTCGACAAGCCGATGGAAGTGCCGCCACCGCCACCGCTCACCTACCCCGCCGCTCCGGCCCCCGGACAGGCACGCCCTCAAACCAACCCAC
>NZ_JBPQTS010000147.1:0-19382 GCF_051386455.1 Streptomyces sp. URMC 124 | reverse complement strand
CCCCAGCCCCCGTTCCGGTGCCGGGTCCGGCCCCCGCCGCCGTCCCCGCCGACGCCCCACTCTCCCCGGGCCAGGAGCGCATCTGGTTCCTGGAGCGCATGCTGCCGGGCCGCACCGCCTACAACGAGACCAAGGCGATCCGCCTGGACGGCCCGCTGGACGTGGCGGCCCTGCGTGCGGCGCTGCGCGGCCTGGTGGCGCGCCACGAAGGGCTGCGGACCGTCTTCCGGGAGGTCGGCGGCGAGCCGCGCCAGGTCGTACGGGCTCCGGCCGAGCCCGACTTCGCCGTCGTGGACGGCACGGCGCGCGGTGAGGCGGCGGTGCGGGAGACCCTGGCCGCCGAGAGCGCCCGGCGCTTCGACCTCGCGGAAGGGCCCCTGTTCGTCACGCGCCTGGTGAAGCTCGCGGACGACGCGCACGTCCTCGTGCTGTCCCTCCACCACATCGTGGTCGACGCGGCCTCCGCGACCGTCCTGACCCGGGACCTGTCCGCCCTCTACCAAGCCTGGCGCGACGGCACCGAGCTCACCCTGCCCGAGCTGACGTGGAGCTACGCCGAGCACGCCCGCGAGCAGGCCGCCGCCCTGGAGGGGCCGGAGGCGGCCGCGGACCTGGCGTACTGGCGCGAGACGCTCGGCGGCGACCTGCCCGTCCTGCGCCTGCCCACCGACCGGCCGCGCCCGGCGGTCATGACGTCCAACGGACGGGCCGTCTTCCGCACCCTGGACCCGGAGCTCTCCACGCGGCTGCGGGAGCTGAGCAGGGCCCGCCGCGGGACCCTGTTCATGACGCTGCTCGCGGGTTACGCGGCCATGCTGCACCGGGTCACCGGGCAGGACGACATCGTCATCGGCACGCCGATCTCCGACCGGCCGCAGCGCGCCGAGGACCTGCTCGGGTTCTTCGTCAACACCCTCGCCCTGCGCTTCGACCTGTCCGGCGACCCGTCCTTCGCCGCCCTCCTGGACCGGGTGCGGGGGCGTGCACTGGACGCGTACGACCACGCGGGCGTGCCCTTCGAGGCGGTCGTGCGCGAGCTCGCCCCGGCGCGGGTCCTGGACCGCACTCCCGTCTTCCAGGTCCTCGCCGAGTTCCAGAGCAGCGAGCCCTTCCGCTTCGAGCTGCCCGGTGTGCGGGCCACGCCGCTGGACGCGGGTCCGGACAAGGCCCTGACGGACTTCACCGTCTACTTCACGGACCAGCCGCAGGGCATCCGCTGCCACCTGGAGTACAACACCGACCTGTTCGACCCGGAGACGGTCGACCGGTTCTTCGGCACCTTCCGGGACCTGCTCGCGGCCGCCGTCGAGGCGCCGGAGGCCCCGCTGTCCGGGCTCGTCGCGACGGCCGCCCCCGGCGACCCCGTACCGTCCGCCTGGCAGGACGGCCCGGTGCGGCCCGTCAGCGACGTGACCGTCCACGAACTGGTCGCCCGGCAGGCCGCGGCGGCGCCCGGCGCCACCGCCGTGATCGACGGCGACACCGTACTGACCTACCGGCAGCTGGAGGGGCGGGCCGACCGGCTCGCCGCCGTCCTCCGGGAGCAGGGCGACGGCGCGCCCGTCGCCCTGTGGCTGCCCCGCTCCGCCGACCTGGTCGTCGCCATGCTGGCGGCGCTGAAGTCCGGCCGCGCGTACGTGCCGCTGGACCCCGCGCTCGGCCGGTACCGGGCGGAGACGGTGCTCGCCGAGTCGGGCGCCCGCACCCTGGTGTCCCCGCACGAGCGGGCGGCGGAGCTCCGCCTTCCGGACGGTGTCGCCGTCGTCGCCCCTGACGAGGTCCCGGCGGGCACGAGGGCGGGTGCGGCATCTGCGACGTCGTCCTCGGCCTTGTCCTCGGCCTCGGCCTCGGACAGCGAGTCCCTGTGCTACGTCATCTACACGTCGGGCAGCACCGGTACGCCCAAGGGCGTCGCCGTGCCGCACCGCGCCGTCACCGACCTGTGCGCGTGGCAGCACCGGCGCTTCGGCTTCACCGCCGCCGACCGCAGTGCCGTCGTGTGCAGCCAGAGCTTCGACGCCTCGGTCATGGAGATCTGGCCCGCGCTGACCGCGGGGGCGTCGATCGCCGTCGCCGGCGACGCCGTCCGCAAGGACCCGCTCGCGCTCGCCCGCTGGTACGCGGCGCAAGAGGTCACCTTCACCATTCTGCCGACGGCCCTCGGCGAGACCGTGCTGCAGCTCCCGCCGGGCGACCAGCCGCCGCTGCGCCACCTCCTCCTGGGCGGTGACGTCATGCGCACCCGGCCGCGCCCCGGCACGCCGTACGAGGTCGTCAACGTCTACGGGCCGACCGAGATCACCGTGCTGTGCACCGTAGAGACCGTCGCCCCCGGCCCGCAGTCCGGGGCGCAGTCGGGCGGCGAGGAGATCGCGATCGGCCGTCCCGTCGACAACGTGCGCGTGCGCGTACGGGACGAGTCGGGCGCGCCGGTGCCGGTGGGCGCGGTGGGGGAGCTGTACGTGGGCGGCCCGGGCGTGGCCCTCGGCTATCTGCACCGGCCTGAGGCCACCGCGGAACGCTTCCTGACCGACACCGACACCGACGGTGGTGCGGAGGGCCGGCTGTACCGCACGGGCGACCTCGTGCGCTGGACCGCCGACGGCAGGCTGCAGTTCCGCGGCCGCACCGACGACCAGGTGAAGATCCGCGGCTTCCGCGTCGAGCCGGAGGAGGTCTCCCGCGCGCTCAACGCCCTGGACGGCGTGCGCGAGGCCGTCGTCCTGGCGCGCCGCAACGGCCGGGGCGAGGCGTACCTCGCCGCCTTCGCCGTCCCCGCCGACCCGGTGGGGGACGGCGCCGACGACCGGCAGGCGTTCGCCGACCTGATGGCCGACGCCCTGGCCGAGCGCCTGCCCGAGTACCTCGTGCCGCGCGCCTGGTCGGTCCTGGCCGGGCTGCCGGTGACGGCGGCGGGCAAGCTGGACCGCGCGGGCCTGCCGGCACCGGACCTCGTGACGGCGGCACCGGCCGCGCCGGTCGTTCCTGCCGGTGCCGATGCCGGTAGCAGCTTTGCGATGCGCAAGGACGTAGAGCGCCGACTGCGCGCCCTGTGGGCCGCGGAGTTCGGTACGGACGCCGACGCCATCGCCCCGGACGCCTCGTTCTTCGACCTCGGCGGCCACTCGATCACGGCGATCCGGCTGGTGAACCGGGCCCGTGAGGAGTTCGGCACGGAGTACCCGATGGTGCGCTTCTACGAGGAGCCGACGCTGCGGGCCATGGCGGCGTTCCTGTCCGACTCTTCCCCCGGCGGGGAAACGGAGACGGAGGGCGTGGTCTTCGGCGAGGCCGCAGAGGTCGTGGAGGTCGTAGAGGTTGTGGAGGCCGTGGAGGCCGTGGAGGACCGGGCCCCCGCCAGCGAGCAGCAGATCCGCTTCGCCACGGGCCAGCTCGGCCATCCCCTCCCGCAGGTGTTCAACGTGGCGATGCGCCTGACCCTCACCGGGGACCTGGACGCGGCCGCGCTGCGTACCGCCCTGACCCGGCTGGTCGCGCGGCACGAGGGCCTGCGGACCCGCATCGTCGCGGCGGGCGACGACTGGCAGCAGGAGGTGCTGCAGGCCCGGCCCGTCGACGTGCTGGGCCTGCCCGTGGAGGACCTGAGCGGTCTGCCGGCGGGGGAGCGCGAGGCGGAGGCGGAGCGGATCGCCGCCGAAGCCGCCGAGGCTCCGTTCGACCTGGCCGTCGGCGCGGGGCCGCGGCTGCGCCTGCTGCGGACCGGCGAGCGCACCTGGGTGCTGCTGTTCGTCCTGCACCACGCCGTGTGCGACGGGTGGGCCGTCAGCCTGCTGCTGAAGGAGCTGGCCGCGCTCTACGGCGCCGCGGCGAAGGGCCTGCCCGACGGGCTGGCGCCGGATCCGCTGCAGCCGGGTGCGTACGCGCGCTGGCAGCGCGAGCACGCCGACCCGGCGGCCGACGAGCGCAAGCTGGCGTTCTGGCGGCGGGAGCTGGACGGCGTGCCGTTCGGGATCGACCTTCCGCTGGACCGGCCGCGCCCCGAGGAGCCCAGTGGACGGGGCGGCGCCGTGATGTTCACGGTTCCCGCCGACGTACGCGCGGACGTCGACCGCCTGGCGCGCAGCAGGGGCACCACGCCGTTCGTGATCACCGTGGCGGCGCTGGGCCGGCTGATGGCCCGCACGTCGGGACAGTCCGACGTCGTGTTCAGCATCTCCTACGCCAACCGGGAGCGGCGCGAGTTCGAGTCGCTCGTGGCCTGCACGACGTCCGGTTTCGCGCTGCGGGTGCGTGACGGCGAGGCGGCGTCGTTCGCGGCGCTGACGGACCGGGTCGCCCGGACGTCCGTGGAGTGCATCGACGAGCTCGTGCCGCCGCGGCGTCTCGCCCCCCTGATGCAGCGGGAGGGTGTGGACATGCCGGACCGGCTCGCGGTCGGCTTCGCGTACCAGAGCTCGCTGGAGACCGACATCGACATGCCGGGCCTGACGGCGGCCGTCGAGGACCTCGCGCCGGCCGCCTCGCGGGCGGAGCTCACCTTCGGGCTCGTTCCGGCGGGCGACGTGCTCGCGGGCATGGTCGAGTACTCGTCCGACCTGTGGGACCGGGAGACCGTCGAAGGCTGGGCGCGCGACTACGTCGAGTTGCTGCGCGAGGAGGTCCGGGCGGCCCTCGCGGACTGATCCGTCTGTCCGGCCGGCCCGGCCGGTGGGGTGAAGATCACAGGTCACCCCCGTCGGCCGGCCGGCACGCGGCCGACTACCGTGTCCGGGTGCCGAAGAACCGGAACACGTTCTCATCCGACGCCTCCGCCGCCCTGCGCGCGTGGGGGCGTCGTGCCGCGTCCCGCGCGGTCCACCGGGGCTGGCGGTGGATCCAGCAGGCCGGCGCGGTGACCGCCGAGCAGCCGGGCCCGTACCGCTTCCGACGCATCGGCCCCGCGACCCGGCTCGCCTTCCCGCTGGGCACGGTCTTCGGCGAGCGCTGGATCGAGCTCGGCGACCACTGCATCATCGGCGAGCAGGTCACCCTCACCGCCGGCATGATGCCGGACCTCGACCTCGGCCCCGACCCCGTGCTCCGCCTCGGCAACGGCGTGGTCCTCGGCCGCGGCAGCCACGTCGTGGCCTCCCAGCCGGTGACCTTCGGCGACGACGTCTTCTGCGGCCCGTACGTCTACGTCACCAGCGACAACCACTCCTACGACGACCCCCACCAGCCCATCGGCCGCCAGTGGCCGCGCAGCGCCCCCGTGACCATAGGCTCCGGCAGCTGGCTCGGCACCGGCGCCGTCATACTCCCGGGCGCGCGCCTGGGCCGGAACGTGGTCGTGGCCGCAGGCGCGGTCGTCCGCGGCGACATCCCGGACCACGCGGTGGTCGCAGGCGCCCCGGCGAAGGTCGTCCGCCGCTGGCAGCCGGAAACGGGCTGGGTACCGCCCCTGCGTTCGGCACCCCCGGTCCCGATCCCCTCGGAAATGACAGCGGACCAGCTCAAGGCCCTCGCCGACCTCGACCTGCCCCCGTCTCCGGACGGGCCGTAGCCGAGGCCGCGAGCCTTCCTGCCTACCGCGACACCAGGAAGTGAACCTGGCGGGGCTTGACTTCCAGGTCGCTCAGCCCGTCGGGCGTCGCTCCCATCTCACGACCGACCTCGGCCGCCGCCCGGAAAGCCTCCTCGGACTCGAACGCGCCCGTGGTGACGACGGCTTCGCCGTCCGGGGTGACCCAGACCCCGACGGACAGGAACCCCGGCTGCGCCCGCGACGCCTCGGCGACCTCGTGGCAATGGCCGATGAACTCCTCCAGGTGTTCGGGTGCCGGGTAGTGGAAGGCAACAAAACCGAACGACATGACGGTGTCCCCCTCGGGTTATACGGTGCCGTATGAAAGGAGGCTAGGCCTCTTGCGCCCCTTCGTACAGCCGGTTGCACGGGTGAGGCGGGACACAGATCGGCGCAGAGAAGGCCCCGTAGGGTCGGCGGAGCGGAGTGGTGACCAGGCCGTTGAGGCGGCGGTGAGCAGGTGATCACCCCGCTACCTTGCGGCTCGAGTCAGGGCGCGTGCGACGGGTCGTCATCCGCCGGGCCGGTGAGGACACCTTGGCGCCGGTGCCGGCGCATCCTGTCCTGTGCCGCCAACACTTCGTCTCCATAAGCCGCCGCCCAGGCTCCCAGGGCGCGGATCGGCGTGAGCAGGGCGGTGCCGGCTTCGGTGAGCGTGTAGTCGACGCGGGGCGGAGCCTCGGCGTAACGACGGCGCTCCACCAAGCCGTTGTACTCCAGCCGCCGCAAAGCCTCGTTGAGCACCTTGGCGCTGATACCACCGATCCGGGTCAGCAGCGCGCGGGGCCGCATCGGACCCGACTCGCCGAGGACGTAGACGACCACGCTGTCCCAGCGGTTGGCCAGTACCTCGACGGCGATCCGGGCCCGGCAGTCCGCCGCGAACGGATCCCCGCCCATGCTGTCCCCGTCCACGTCCTCCTGCTCCATGCGGACATTCTGCCTGGCCGATGCCTACCGGACGGTGTGCATCGGCTCGCCTAGCGTCCCGAGCATGACATTCCACGACACCAAGGGGAGCAGAACGATGCGCATCGGCATTCTCGGCACGGGGGCCATGGCGGCGGCACTGGGCGGGGCCTGGGTGCGGGCCGGGCACGAGGTCATGGTGGGCGGCCGGGACGCTGCTGCGGCTGCCGGCACGGCCGCGCGCATGGGGGCCGCCGCGCACGGCAGCGCCGTCGAGGCCGCGCGCTACGGAGAGGCGGTGCTGCTGGCCGTCCCCGCCGACACCGCACCGCAGTTGGCCGAGGAGCTGGCCACCGAGCTCGCCGGACGGACCGTCCTCGACTGCACGGTGCCGATGAAGCCCTCCGGCGACGGCCCGGTCCTGTCCACAGCCGGGGGTACGGACTCGGTCGCCACACGCATCGCGGTGGCTGCGCCGGACGCTCATGTCGTCAAGGTGTTCGGCATCTGCCACGAGAGCATCTGGACCCTGCCGCAACCGTCTTTCGAGGGCGCTCCGCTGGCCGTGCCCTTCTGCGCGGACACCCCGTCCGCCGCCGCACTGGCGGGGGAGCTGATCGCGTCGATGGGGTGCACCCCGCTGCCGTGCGGCGGTCTGCACCGGGCTGCACTGCTGGAGGCGGCAGCGGTCTTCGCCGTGGGCGTGTGGTGGTCCGGCGGTGAAGCCCGCCACGCCTTCCCCGTCCCGGCCCTGGCCCCCGGTGCCGTCGACGACTAAGACGCACCTGCCCGGGCGTCCCGGTTCCGCGTTCCGGGCAGCCTGCTGCTGCCCTGGTCAACGGTGGCCGCTGGGAGAACCCCACCGGCTGCCACGCGAGCAACTGGCCCGGCAATCCCGCCCTGATCGTCAACGCCACCGACGGCATGGCCTTCGTGGAATCGGACCTGTCCTGCAAGAACTTGGTCGATATTCTGCTGCCGACCCAGGCCCGTTTGGTGCCGAACGCATGGTCCGTCGCCTTCTACTGAGCGGCGCCCGAGCAGTCCGGATGCCGCTGATCGCCGAAGGGCTGCTGACAGGACCGCGTGGGAGATACGTACGCCAACGTGCTGAGGGCCGGAGCCCAGTAGCAGCGCCGCCTCAGTTCGCGGTTCTCGCGGGTTTCCTGGACGGCCCGAGTCATCTCTGGCTCACGCCTCTTGGGCCTCTCGGCACCTCGTTGCGTAAGAAGCGCCCCTCCGAGCGTGCCCGCCACACCCGTCACGCGCCGGAGGGCGTGGTGAAACGCGCGAGTTCCCAGGGGTCGTGCGCGCTGAAGACGGTGACCTGGTCTCCGTGGTCGAGACGGAGGGCGTGCAGCCGTTCGCGGGTGGCGAGGCGGGCGTCGGTGTCGGTCTGGGCTCCGTCCTGGATCGGAGCGAAGGCGGGGTGGCACAGAGGCGGGGTCTGCTCGATCTCGCCGTGGTACATGTACGCGTCGCCGGCGTGCAGGAGCCACCGTCCGGCATCGTCACGCACGGCCACGCCCGAGTGGCCCGCCGAGTGGCCCGGCAGCGGCACCAGCAGCAGCTCACAGGCCGGCCCCTGCGGACGCGCCACTCCCGGGAAGCCGAACCACTGTGCGCCCTCCTCCGCGACGGCGGGCGTCAGCAGCGGGCCGTGCGCCCGATGCGCCGGCATGAAGCGGTCGAGGCTGTGCTGGTGGTGCGGGTCCGCGGGGTCGGTGACGGCCCGGTACTCGGCCGGGTGCACGTGCACCCGTGCGCGAGGGAAGTCCGGCAGCCCTCCGGTGTGGTCGCGGTGCAGGTGGGTGAGCACGATGTGCCGCACGTCCCGCGGGTCGTAGCCGAGGTGGATGATCTGCCGCAGCGCGCTCTCCTCGGGATGCCGGGCGGGCTGGGCGTAGGCCACCCAGTCCGCTCCCAGTGTCCCTTCGGGGTCGTGCCGGTCAGCAGTACCGAGGCCGGTGTCGACCAGAATCAGCCCGTCCGAGTCCGTCTCGATGAGCAGGCAGTGGCACACGGTGGCCAATGGGCCGGTCGCGGTGCCTGTGAGGCGTTCCTCGCCGAGCGGGGGAATCGTCCGGAGAGAACCGCAGTTCAGGTGATGGATACGCAAGATGACCCCCGAGAGTAGCGTGCGGGCTGTTCACGCGAGACGTTAGGAAGGGCTGCCGTGACTCACCAAACGGTTGGACACGCACGGCCGGTCGACCACGGCCCGCTGGCGGACTGTCCCGACAGCGACCTTGTTCCGCCGGGCCACCACCCGCACTGCCCCGTGGACATCACCCTCGCCACGCTGGCCGGCCGGTGGACGCCCCTGGTGCTCCGCGAGTTCCTGCGCCGCGGCCAGGCCACGTACTCGGAGCTGTCCACCGCCCTGCCCGCCCTCTCGGACAAGGTCCTCTCCGACCGGCTGGCCCACTTGACCGGCGCCGGCGTGATCGAGCGTCACCGCACCCCCGGTTGGCCCCCACGAGTCCGCTACACACTCACGGCGCGGGGCCGGGCCCTGGAGCCGGTGGTGCGCAGTATGTGGGAGTGGGGCACCGCGCGATGGCAGGACACCTGCAGCCCGGACATCTAGTCGGAGAAGTTCCAGAACATGCCGACCTCGGCGTCCGAGATAATGATCAGGCCGTAATCCTCCCGGTAGACGCTCAGCGGGCTGTACGCCCAGCTCGACGATGTGAAGGGCAGCGACGTCGACGGCAAATGGTGTCCCGGCCTCGATCGCCCCGGCGTTGCGGTTGGCTCGCAGGCCGAGCCGGGAGGCCGGGCGCCGCATCAGGCGATGTGGGCTGCGTGTACGGTCACGATATGGATGCCAGTCGCCGGCCCAGTCTTGATGAGATCGAAGAGTGCTTCGTTGCACTTGTCGAGGGACGCCTGACCCGGGACGAGGCCGACCGCTGGGCCGCACGGTGGGTGGCCGACGACGGACTTGACTGGGACGACACGTCCTGGTGGGCGCTCAAGCTTCTCTACGGAATCGACCTTCCTGCGGCCGAGAGCGGCAGCTACCTGCACGACGACGAGCAGGTGCGTGCGTGGCTCGCCGAGCTGAGGACACGCCGGGCGGCGTGACGTGACCGGAGCCGCGTTCGCGCCAAGGACGGGCTCAAGTCAAGCTCTGCACCGGGGACGGTGGTGACACCACGGGCCGATACCGCATGTGGCCCGGTGGGGCGGGAGTGGCGCAGTTCGGGAAGTCGTGGGAGAGGGGCGCCGGAGGCTGGCTGGGTGTCCTGGCGGGAGATGGCGGCGGCCCCCCCCCTGGTGATGGGGCGAGGCCGCCGGGTGCGGTGGGTCAGGTGCGCTGTGCCGGCTTGGGAAGCCGGAACATCAGAGCCCACATCACCGCGAGGGCAGCGATGACGTACCGGATGCTGCCCGCGAAGGCGCCGGTCACGGTGGTGCCGTGGCTGCCTGCGGGGGCGTGGGTGAAGAACACCACGGAGGCCAGCGCGATACCCATGGCGGTGCCGAGCTGCATCGCGGTGTTGAACAGTCCGGCCGCGGAGCCCGCGTCCTCGTGGTCGACCTGGCTGAGGGTGAGGCCTGCCAGGCCGGCGCCGATCATGCCGAAGCCGAATCCGAGCAGGATCATCGGGGCGACGGCGGCCGCGAACGGTGTACCGGTTCCCTGGTCGCTCACCAGCAGCTGGTAGCAGGCCAGGGTGGCGGCGACCAGGAAGACACCCGCCTGGGGCACCCGCCGCATGTGGCGTGCGGCCCACTTCGAAGCGAGCATGGCACCGGCCATGCCGCCGATGGAGATGGCGACGGAGGCCGGAGCGAACTGCTCCGGGGACAGGCCGAGCCCGTCCTGCATGAACAGGGTCCACGTCAGCAGGAAGACGCCGGAGACCAGGCCGAAGACCAGCTGGGCGGCGAGCCCGCCGGTGAACGCCTTGCCCCGGAACAGGGAGAGCGCGACCAGCGCCGAGCCGCCCTTGGCGGTTCTGGCCCGCTGCTGGGCCACGAATGCGGCCAGCACGAGGGCGCCCGCGACCAGCATGGCGAAGCTCCAGGCCGGCCAGTGCCGCTCGCCGCCCACGGTGAGCGGGTAGGCGATCAGCAGCACACCGGTGCTGGAGAGCACCATGCCCAGCGGGTCCAGGCGCCGTGCCTGCAGGTCACGGGACTCCGTAATGAACCGGAGGCCGAGCAGCACCGTGGCCAGCCCGATGGGCAGGTTGATCAGGAAGATCGGCCGCCAGCCCAGTCCGGCGATGTCGGCAGCGGTCAGGACGGCGCCCAGGACGGGGCCGAGCACACCGCCGAGCGACATGATCATGCCGTACAGGCCGAACGCCTTCGCGCGGGATTCCCCGTCGAAGGTGACGTGGATGGTCGCCAGGACCTGCGGCACCATGGCCGCCGCCGCGGCGCCCTGAAGAGCCCGCGCGGCGATCAGAACGGCCGGGCCGGTGGCGATGCCGCACAACAGCGAGGCGAGAGTGAACACCGCGGTCCCGGCGAGGAAGATCCGCTTGCGGCCGTAGAGGTCACCCAGGCGCCCGCCGGTGATCAGGGCCAGAGCGAAGGCGAGGGTGTAGGCGGCGGGGATCCACTGCACTGCGGCGCTGGAGGCGCCGGTGTCCGCCTGGATCGACGGCAGTGCGGTGTAGACGATCGAGCCGTCGAGCGCGTTCATCAGCTCGGCGACGAGCACCACGATCAGGGTGATCATGGCAGTACGGCCCGGCCCGGCGCCAGGGCGCGGCCGGACGGAGGTGGAGGTGTCGGTAGACACGGAAACGCAAATTCCTGTTCGTGTTGAAGGTGGGACACGGGCAAGCCTGGGCGTGCCCGTGTCGTCGCCTGCAAGCGCGACAGGAGCGGAAAAGGGCATGACGAAACCCAGGCCATCGGGTACACCGCGGTGGAGGCATCGCCGGGAAAGCCGCCCATGGCGGACAACCGGCAACAGTGCCTCACAACGAGCGGTTACAGGGCCTGGGAGATACGTCATCACCTCGAAACGCGGAACAGATGAAGCGCGAGCGCGCTTCGCCATCTTTTCCACGGTAGAGGAGGCTTCATCCTGAGCAAACCCATTTTTTCGACCGCCCCGGCCCACGCCTGTCACTGCCCGGCGCCCTGCACGGCGCGATCTTGGAGGTGCCGTTACGGCCCGCTTCCGCAACGCGACGGAGGGCGGAGCGCCGGATGACATCAACCCTGATCCGGGGGCTGCAAACGACTGAGCAGTCGTTTACTGTGCCGTCCGTAGTCCGGGTCATTGAGGGCGGCGGTGACGAAATCCGTATGCCGCAGCCGGCGGTCGAGGCGCGCCTCGAGACAGCCGATGCAAAGGACGTTTTCCTCGCCGGCGCCGGCGCGCTCCCATACGCTGTCGAGCACGGTGTACCACTCGTCCGGCCCGTCAAGAGGTGCGGTCAGCAGCCCGCAATCGTGACAGGGAAACTCATCCCTCTCGGGACGGCGGCGCCACATGCGGACGACCGCATCGAGGATGTGAATCCTGTCCTTGAGGTGACCGAAGCGAAGGCCCGAAAGGCTTACGCCGAGACCCGGCGCTCCACCTTGCCCTTTTTGATGCACGAGGTGCACACCTTCATACGTACGGGCGTGCCGTCTTTGACCGCCCTGACCGGTTGGATGTTCGGATTGAAGCGGCGGCTCGACCGCCCCTTGACGTGGCGGACTTGGGCACGGAGCCCCGCGCGCGCGACGCGCCTCCCCAAGCTGGGCTGCTTGCCGCATACATCACATCGACTGGACATCGTGTCTCCCGGTTCTGCGACGGATACCGTCGCTCTTTGCTCCCTTGACTGACCATGCGTGTCGGAGCCGGCCGGCCTGACGGGCACTCAGTGGTGCATTGCCGTCCATGGAGTCAAGGGCTCGTTTTCCTGGCATTCAGTACTGGCCAAGAGAAGGCCATGCTGGAGGCGCCGGGCCGGCCGGCGGCCCGCGCCGAGTTCACATTCTTCCAGAGCCGTTCGGAATGCGCTCCGCCGATTTGCGCTCCGGTTTTCCCGAAAGGAGCGCGCTGACCTGCGGTTATGTGAAGTGAAGAGCCATCAGGAGACATTGCGGAAGCTCCTGTGGAGAGGAAAAGTGCATCGTTCTTCGTGCAGATTGCACGCCTCGATCGCGTGGTGTTCCGGTCGGCAGCCGGAGCCCTCGGTCAGATCCAGCCATGCGTGGCGGCGGTACGTATCGCCTCGATGCGGTTGCGTGCTCCGGTCTTGCGGTTGATGGCGGCGAGGTTGTTGCGGACCGTTCCCGGTGAGAGATGCAGTGTCCCGGCGATTTCCTGCGGTGTCCGTCCTTGCGCGGCCAGGCGGAGGATGGCGATGTCGCGTTCGCTCAGCGGGTTGTCGGGGGCGTGCAGGGCGTCGGCGACGATCTGCGGGTCCAGGACCCGCTCGCCACGGGCGGCCGTCCGAACGGTGTCGGTCAGCTCTCTGACGGACGCGCCTTTGCTCACGAACCCTTCCACCCCTGTCTTGAGGGCGGTCCGCAGGGCACCGGGGCGATCAGGAGAGGTCACGATGATGATGCGGCAGGCGGGCAGGGCGGCTTTGAGCTGGGCTGCGGCCGAGATCCCGTCCAGCCCGGGCAGATTGGCGTCCAGTAGCGCCACGTTCGGGCGGGTCCGCAGGGCGCTCGGCACGACGTCGTCGCCCCGCGGCACCTGTGCGACCACGTGCACACCGGGTTCGGACGCCAGGACAGCAGAGAGCGCCTCGCGGGTCAGTCGCAGACCATCTGCGACCAGCACTCGGATCATGGGGTGGTAGTTCCTCTGTCAAGGACCTTGGGAAAGGAAGCGCGGTGGCCGGCCCGGCCAACCCCGGGCCTCCCGGGCCCGCAAGGGGGCTCGGGAGGGGCTCGGGAGGGTCCCGGCACACGGTGTGCCGGAGCGCGAGCGGCTCTCGTACCGGCGGCTGTGCGGCAGGCCCTGGGCCCGGACCTGCCGCGCCGGTCCGGGCTCAGGAGGGTTTCAGCCTGTTCGCCGGCGTCCGGGCAGCAGGAGCATGAGGGCCCACATCGCCAGCAGGGCGCCGATGACGTACCAGATGGTTCCGGCGAACGCCGTGGTGACGGTGGTTCCCCGGCTGCCGGCCGGGCAGCGGGCGAAGAACACCACGGAGGTCAGTGCCGTGCCCAGAGCGATCCCGAGCTGGGTCGAGGTGTTGAACACCCCGGACGCGGAGCCGGCGGAGCCGTGGTCGGCCTGCCCCAGTGTCATCTCGGCCAGGGCCGCCCCGATCAGGCCGAGACCGAGTCCGACCACCAGCATTGGAGCGACGGTCCACACCAACGGCAGACCGGTGCCCCGGTCGGCGATCAGCCACGCATAGCTGCCCAGCGTGGCAGCGGCGAGGAGAGCCCCGGCCTGCGGAGCGCGCCGTCCCTGACGGGCGGCGAGGCTCATCGCCAGCCAGGCACCGGCCATTTCTCCCAGGGAGGCCATCACGAAGCCCAGCGCCGCCTGACCGGGAGACAGGCCGAGGCCGTCCTGCATGAACAAGGTCCACGACAGGAAGAACACGCCCGACAGCAGCCCGAAGACGAGCTGTGCGGCCAGACCCCCGCAGAAGGCCCTGCTCCTGAACAGCGCCGGCACGACCAGCGGCGCGGCTCCCCGCGCGCTTCTGGCCTTCTGCTGGAGCACGAAGACCGCCAGGACCGCCAGGCCCGCAGCCGGCATGAACAGACTCCAGGCGGGCCAGTGGTGTTCCGCGCCGACTGTCAGGGGATAGGCGATCAGCAACAGGCCCAGGCCGGACAGAGCCATGCCCAGTGGGTCGAGGCGCCGGGCGTTGTGCTCCCGGGACTCGGGGATGCAGCGCAGGCCGAGGAGCACCGCCGCCAGGCCGATGGGCAGGTTGATCAGAAAGATCGGCCGCCAGCCGAGGCCGAAGAGATCGGCGCCGGTGATGACGCCTCCCAGGACCGGCCCCAGGACGCTGCCCAGCGACATGACCGTGCCGTACAGGCCGAATGCCCTGGCCCGGGAGCCCTTGTCGAAGGTGACGTGCAAGGTCGCCAGGACCTGCGGGACCATCGCCGCCGCGGCGCCGCCCTGGACGATGCGTGCCGCGACCAGCAGGTCCGGGGTGCCGGCGAGACCGCAGACCGCGGATGCCGCGGTGAAGGCGCCGGTTCCCAGCAGGAAGACCCGCTTGCGGCCGTAGAGGTCGCCCAGCCGCCCGCCGGTGATCAGCCCGAGGGCGAAGGTCAGCGAGTAGGCAGCGTGGATCCACTGGACCGCGGCGCTCGAGGCGCCGATGCCGTCCCGGATCGACGGCAGTGCGGTATCGACGATCGAGCCGTCGAGCGCGTTCATCAGCTCGGCGGCCAGCACCACGATCAAGGTGAGGGTGCGGGCCCGGCCCGGCCCGGCGGCGGGGCGTGGCTGGACGGAGGAAGAAGTGTCGGTAGACACGGAAACGAGGATTCCTGTCCGCGTAGAGGAGGAAAAAGGGCAGGCCTGGGCATGCCCGTACGCCTACAGCGCGACAGGAGCGAAGCGAAAGGTATGACGAAGCCCAGGCCATCGGGTACACCGCCGCCGAGGCACACGTCAGCAGCCCGCCATGGCGGGCAACCGGAAAGAGCCTCAAAACGAGCGGCTACAGGGCCTGGGAGATACGTCATCACCTCAAAACACGTCGTCGGACCCCCGAACGGTCACGACAGAGCTGCAACAGGCTAGGAGCCCCGGGACAGCCCTGCAACCGAATATTCAGCTCATGACGGGTGCCTCCGCCGCGGGGCCTTCCGTGGGGTCCGGTCGTCGCCGTCGCCGTCGCCGGTGGGGGTGGGGGTGGCTCGTGGGCTTGGAGCCGGAGATGCCCGGATGCCGGGGTTGATACTGCCGCTGCGGCAGCTTCTACCGTTCTGAACAGGGCCGGAGAGACCGGTCCGATGGAACGATTCGTGAGGGAGACGGCGATGGCGTGGCCGACCGCGGAGGTCGCCCGGATGTCGGGCGTGACGGCCCGAACGCTGCGGCACTACGACGAGATCGGTGTGCTGCCGCCGGCGTGGGTCGGCGCCAACGGGTACCGCTACTACGAGGAGCGGCAGCTGCTGCGGCTGCAACAAATCCTCGTGCTGCGGGAGCTGGGCGTGGGGCTGCCCGAGATCGGCCGGATCCTGGCCGAGCAGGTCGACGAGCTGGAGGCCCTGCGCGGGCACCGCGACAGGCTGCTCGCCGAACGGGACCGCCTCGACGCCCTGGCCGGAACCGTCTCCCGCACGATCGCCGAACTGGAGCAGTCCAGGAAGGACGGTAAGCCCATGACCAGCATCAACCGCCCGGAGAACCTGTTCGAGGGTGTCCGGCCCGCCGTATACGAGGAGAGCCTGCGCGATTTCCCCGAGCTGGCCGAGGACAACCGGCGGCGCGTGGCGGCGATGAGCGAGTCCGAGATCGATGCGGGGCACCGCCGGCGGACCGCGCAGATGATCCGTCTGGCCGAGCTCATGGCCGCTGGCCTGCCCGCCGACGCCGACCAGGTACAGGCCGAGGTCGAAGCCCAGTACCGGGCACTGACCGAAGCGCGTGCCGTCTCCACCGAGGAGTTCCGGGCGATCGGACGCTCGTGCGTGGACAACGAGGCGTGGAACGCGGCCTACGAGACGATCGCGCCGGGCCTGGCCGCCTATCAGCGCGACGCCATCGAGGCATACGCCACGGCCCGGCTGAGCTGAGCCGAATCCCACGGGCACCGGCCCGTCGCTGAGGGGCTGGACGGCCTCAGCCGGTCCGTTCAAGTCGGAAACAAGTGGGGAACACGAGCGACCCCGGGGATTTCGCGCGGAGGTTGAAGGCTTAGGCAAGGTCTTCCGGCGTGCGGCCGAGCAGTAGTTGGTCGAACAGGGCTCCTCCACCGTTGCTGAGCAGGCTCATGCTGGTGATCCGTGGCAGTCGCCCGCCCGTGAGGGCCCACAGGTCCACGCGTACGGTCCTCCATTCGACCGGCGGGCGGCTCGGGACGCGGTGTTCGACCAGCACGCTGTCGGGCGGCCATGTGGCGTCCCCGACGGATACCACGACCGAGGGGCTCGGCCAGGCCACGCCGATCCGTACGCTCATCCCCGCGGTCTGAGGGCCTGCGGCCTTCCAGGCGAACTGGAAGTACCGGTACTGACCCGGCTCGGGACGCTCCCTGATCTCGAAGTCCCAGTCGGGAACGGCGTGGCCGAACGTGCTGCCCCTGAAGGCGGGGTGCGCCTGCCCCGGCCCGTTCATCCGGAGGCAGGTGCCGCCGGAGAAGGCGTCGCCGCGCTGGAAGCCGAACATCGGGTTGTGGCCGTGCTGGAATGACGCCCGCAGGTCCTCGGTCCGTTCGTCGAAGAGGACCGCCCGCCCGCGCCGGGCGAGCACGTCGCGATGGGAGGCGCCCAGGGGCCGGCCGTGGAGTACGAGTTCGCCGAGCCGGATGTTGCCGGCCGGCCAGCTGCCGCCGCCGGTGGTGGCGAACCGGAACCTGGCCGCACGGAGCGGCGGTTGGACAGGGTGGCTGTGCAGCGCCTCGTCCACCTCTCCCGACAGCAGCATCGGGCCGTCGTGCCAGACCTCGTTCTCGGTCTCCCACCACTGGAGCCGGACGTCGCGCAGCCACGATTCGGGGTGCGCGGGATCCTCGGCGAAGGTGACGCCGGTGAGCTCCACCTGAGTGCGGAAGGTGTCGATGGTCAGCAGGAACTTGCCGTGCCATCCGCTGTCCACGAGGTTGACCACCAGCCAGGGCAGCCAGGGCACCGCGGGCGGGTCGGTCCGCCCGTCGTACAGCGTCCCGATGGGGTTCTGCGCCGTCAGGTCGATGACGAGCCGCGGGTCGGTCAGCTCCGCGCTGATCAGGGCATGGGTGTCCTTGATCAGGTTGGGCGTCAGGCCGAGGGGCGGGTGGATGGTGTTGCCCCAGCCCGTCCTGCGGACGACCGGCGTCGGGTCCGGGGCCAGCAGCGTGGGGCGGATGTCGGTCTCGGTCGGGGCGAGCCGGCTCTGCCACCGCGGCCGCATGCCCGTGTCGTAGCGGACCACGACACCCATCCAGGTGGCCGCCAGCAGATCGCCGCCGGGGAGCCAGGCCGGTACCGGCAGGGCCCGTAGGTCCGGGGCCGCCAGTACGGTGCCGTCGCGATCGAGCACCACCAGGGTGCCCAGCTCGCTGCCGACGGCGACCCGCGTCCCGTCCGGCGAGACGCGGGGGCGCCGCAGCAGGTCGTCCCCGGTGTACGTCCACAGCAGGCCGCCGTCGGCGTCGAACGCCTTCAGCTGCGCGCGGGAGGTCACGGCGATGAACGACCCGTCGTGCGAGACGGAGACCTCCTCGGCGGGTGTCGCGATGGTGTTGGCGAGTGCGCCGCCACGGATCACGTACAGGCGGCCGCCGGCGGCGTTCGACGGGATGACGACGGTGCGCCGGTCCCCGCTGACCGTACCGCCGCCGAAGACACCCGAGTCGGTGACCGTGATCGACCAGAGGGTGGACCCGTCGGCGGCCGAGAGGCCGGTGATGGTGCCCTGGGCGTAGGTGACCAGCGTCGCGTTGTCGAGGGCGAGCAGCCGCAGGGGCGCGCGGCGGTCCGCCCACCACTGGTGCGCCCACCTCTCCGTACCTGAGGCGCCGCCCCACAGCGCCAAGCCGAGGTCTCCGCCCGCCGCGACCCACGAACCGTCCGGTGCCACCGCGAAGCTGTTGAGCGCGGTGTCGTAGCCCCATTCAGCGCGGGCCCAGTTGGTCGCCTTCTTCGGCAGGCCGAACAGCGCGTACCGGCGTCGCACGGCCCCGTCGCCGCCCAGCAGGTACAGGTGGTAGCCCTCGGCGCTGCGCATGTCGAAGCCCTGCGCGGCGAATCCTCCGGATCCCCCGGATCCTCCGGATCCCCCGGATCCCCCGGACCACGCCGTGGGTGCGAAGGCGAAGAAGTGTCCGATGCGCCGTCGCCAGTCGACGCGTCCGGTGGCGAGGTCGAGGCCGTAGAGGTTGTGGTCCCAGGCGAAGGTGTTGAGCAGGGCTGTCCGCCCGTCGGAGGACACGGCGACGTCGCGTACGTGCGGGCCGAAGGCGTCGGCGGACGCGGTCGGCAGGGGGCCGTGCACCAGGGGTACGACGGCGTAGACCCGTGCCGGTACCGTGCGCAGGTCGGCGGTGAACTCACCGCCCAGCAGGGAGACGGGGTCCCCGGTCAGCAAGTCGATCACGGTGTGCAGGAGCGGCACCCGGACCTTCAGCCTGGCCGTCACGGGAATCCGCTGGGTGTTCAGCAGGCTCACCCGCCAGGCCAGGCCGGGTTCCCAGTCGGGCATGGTGTTGTTGACCGCCCAGATGTACCGGACGGAGCCGGAGGTCCATTCGCTGAGGAGCACCTCCGGGTTGTCGCATTCGGCGACGGGGGGTACGTCGGCGCCGGCGAGCGCCTGCCGCAGGACCGCGGCGTCGTCCAGGAAGTGCCGTCGGAACCGATAGTAGGCCGCGTCGTCGTTGCCGCCGGACTCGCCGAGGGCGACCTTGTCGAAGGAGACGTCCAGCGGGGTGAAGCCGGTCAGCAGCTCCGCCCGGCAGCTGCGGTCGTAGAACACCGGTACCCCGGCCGAGCGCAGCGCCGCGTCCAGTGACGGATCCAGCTCGACGCGCTGGCCGACGACGAGCACCGCGGCGTAACGCCGCAGGGCCTCGGCGTCGACGTCCTCGGTGAACAGGAACGACGCGGGCCGGTGCGCGTACAGGCAGGCGTTGTAGGCCTCGAAGAGCGTACCGAAATACAGGGTGCCGACCTGTCCTTCCCAGCGGTAGCGGGGGCCGATCGGCTTTCCGTCCCAGGTTTCGAGGCGTTGCATCCGGGTGGAGACCACGATGGCGACGCGGTTGCCGTTCTGCGTGGCTGTGGCTGTGGCTGTGGCTGTGGCTGTGGCTGTGGCTGTGGCTGTGGCTGTGGCTGTGGCTGTGGC
>NZ_JBPQTS010000146.1:0-19680 GCF_051386455.1 Streptomyces sp. URMC 124 | reverse complement strand
GTTCCTGAAGCTCGCATCCCCGGAGCGTACTGTGCACCACTGACATCGACGCTGGTCAGGCCGACCATGAGAGGTCACATGATCCGCCGGACAGGCCCTAGCGGGATTTACTGACGGCGAGCACGGGCGGGAGTAGACCTCAGTTCGCGACTACTGAACGTGATTGGGTGATGTCGGAGCCGTTCACCTGATGGCGGGCGGTCCGCTCCGGTAGCCGTGGACCGTGAGATACGACAGGGCGGCGGGTTGACCGGCGCCGGGAGAGCCGTGCGGGGGCGCGTCCGGCTTCAGGCCGTGAAACGCTTCGAAGACGGGCAGAAGAGTAGGGAGATCGCTGCCGCGCTGCGGGTTAGCGAGCGGTCCGTGGAGCGGTGGCGCCGCCAGTGGCGCGAGCGCGGCGAAGCGGGGGTCCTGTCGAAGGGATCGCCTGGGCGACCGAGGCTCAACGAGAAGCAGATCGCCAGGCCGGGACGGGGGTTGGGACCCGGGCCGCTGGTCCACGGCTGGGCCGACCAGCGGTGGACACTGGCCCGGATCATGACGCTGATCGGCCGGCTGTTCCACGTGAGCTACCCGGTGGATGGCACCTGGCTGCTGCTGAGGCGGCACGGCTGGAGACCTGGTCGCTGGTAAGAGCACCGCGGCGGCGTGTAACGGCTGGATCGTCTTCGAGGACGAAGCCGGCCAGTCGATGACGCCGCCGCGTGCGAAGACTGCCGAGTTACTCGCCGGACCTGAACCCGCAAGAGGGCACCTGGTCGCTGGTCAAGCGCGACATCGGCAACCTCGCCGCAGCCGACCTCGGCCAGATCACCCGCGCCGTCAAGCACAAGCCCAAGCAGATCCAGTACTGCCCGGACCTGGTCGACGGCTGCCTTGCCGGTACCGGCCTGATCATGGACGGCTGACCGGCATCATGCATACGCCGTTGGGGCGAAGTCTCAAGTCGGCGGGATTCCGGCCCGGCCCGGAGGGGGGAGATCCAACGTTGTGACAGGCCATGCAGCTGGACACGTAATTCCGTACGAGGTGCAGGGCAGCGGTCCGGAGCGGGTTCTCGCACTCCACCACTGGCTCGGCGACAGGTCGAGTTTCGCCGATCTGCGGCGGTACCTGGACGGGAGCGCGTTCAGTTATGCGTTCGTGGACTGCCGTGGGTACGGCGAGGCGATGGACACCCCCGGCACGTACACGATGGAGGAGATCGCGGCGGACGCACTCGCCGTGGCCGACGACCTCGGCTGGAACACCTTCTCGGTCATCGGTCACTCCATGGGCGGTAAGGCGGTCCAGCTGATGTTGCTGGACGCCCCCTCGCGGGTCCGCTCGATCGTCGGCATCTCGCCGGTACCCGCGTCCGGGTTCCCACTTGAAGGGGAGATGTGGGACCTGTTCGTCGGGGCCGTGGAGGATTCCGGCAACCGCAGGACGATCTTTGACGTCACCACCGGTGGCCGGCATGACGATGCATGGCTGGATACCAGAGTGAGCGGCTCTGAACGCTCCTCGTCGGCGGCCCTGCGCTCGTACCTCGAATCCTGGACTCGTGGCTCCGACATCCACGAGCGGGTCGAGGGCAACCCAACCCCGGTGCTTGTCGTAGCCGGTGCGAACGACCCGGCGATGGGCCCCGAAACCATGCGGTCCACCTGGCTGCAGTGGTATCCGAACGCGGAGCTCGAGGTCTTCGACGACGCCGGCCACTTCGCCCCGGATGAGAGCCCGGAGGCCCTGGCGACAGTGGTCGAAGGCTTCCTCGGCCGCCACTGAAGTTGATTGCGTCTTCCCTGAGCGCGCCGGACCGCTCGATTGCGAGCAGATCAAGGATCCCGCCACAGCTGACCACCGGACACGGCACGAGGGTTGTCTACGATGCAGGGGGTGGGCTGTCACGTTCCACGATCTTCTGTGCCAGGGAGAGGATCTGCTGGAAGTCAGCCCCGTGGTGGTACTCCTTGGAGTGCCTTGGTGAGCGTTCCGGTAGGGCATTGATGAGCCTTCGCTCCCACCGTGGTGCTTCGGCGGAGTAACGCGAGGCCCACCCGTCGACGAGGGCGGCTCCATGCATGTTGGCCTCGTGTCGTAGGCGCATGATCCGCCCGAAGATGTCTGCAGTCCGTCCGAGCTTCACGTACGGGACCGGGCCCGCGAAGGAGAGCACGTAAAGACGCGGCTCGCCCTTGCTGAATTTCCCGCTGGCCGCGCCGATACGGCCCAGGACATGCTCCTCGAAGAAGCAAATGTCCCATGGAAGGGGTGGTGGCCGACCAGGGGCCAAGTACGCCTGAACCGCTTGAACGGCAGCCGCGTGTTCCTCGTGGCTGTGACAGGGCCGGATCCCTCTCGCAAAGCAGCTCGTGCCGACGGGTGCGCTCATGAGCTACGGTTCGTCCGCTCGTACTGGTTGCCGTAGCCCCGGGCCAGGCTGTTCGCGGGGCCCACGGACCGTGCGCGGCCCTCCAGCCACACCGCGTAGGCGACGGAGTGCAGCCGGGGCTCGGTGGCGGTGAGCCGGGCTGCCCAGTGTGACCGTCCTGGGCGCAGCCGACTCAAGGTATCGGCGTCAGCTATCTCGCACAGTCCGATCTTCCGGAGGGCGTCCACGGCCTTGAGGCCGATGCTGTAGCCGTTGGCGGCCCACCCGTGCCGGCTCCGGTCCTGCCCGTCGCGCCAGCCAGTCAGGTCCTGGTATTGCGACTCCTTCAGGACGCCCACACCGGCCCCTCCCGTGCTGCCTGTCATTTCATCGGCATCATGTCGCGCAGCCGGGCGCCAGGGCAGGAACTTCCCAGATTTGAGCGAGCGAATCAGCACGTCCGCCACTCCCCGACACCCGTCAGATGTCACCCGCAACGAGGGCGTGCAGATGCTGATCGTGCCACCCGTCCGCGTGCAGCAACGCGCCGCGCATGGTGCCTTCGAAGGAGTATCCCGCCTTGTCCGCGACACGGCAGGACGCCGGGTTGGCCACCGAGTGGCACAGACGCAGGCGGTGCAGACCCAGGTCGTTCAGTGCCCACCGGCTGACCTCCTGCGCGGCCGCGACCGCGACGCCGCCGCCCCGGGCCGGTGGCAGAATCCAGTAGACGATCTCGGCGCTTCCACCCTTGAGGTCGATGTCGCGCCACCCGATGAGCCCCAGCGCCTCGCCGCCGCCCGGCCGCGCGATGGCCCAGATCGCGCTCGATTCGCTCTGCCACCGTTCATGCATGCGCTCGATCCGCCGGCGCGCTTGGTCCGTTGTCTGCGCCGGCAGCAGGTTCCACTGCCGAATTGCGGGATCCCGGCCGGCGGCCACCAAGACGTCGGTGTCCGAAAGACGCCAGGGACGCAGCTCCAGACCGCAAGAAAGAGGGAGCACCGGCTGGGCATTTTGGGCCATGCGACCTGCGGAAACCACTTCCGCACTACGCGAGCTGGGGACATCGCGGCATCCTGCCACACCGATCAGGCAGACGAAACCCGCTGGCCGGCGTCGCCGAATGGACGCGGGTTCACCGTGGGCTCTTCGGCGTGGACTCATCGAGGTGTACATCTTCGGCGTGGACGTCTTCGACGACGTCACCGAAGGCGACGACCCACCGCTGGCCTCTTCGCCGGGCAGAAGGAGGAGGCCCACGGAAGGCTCTGCGGACTGAGCATGGCGGAGGCCGACGTTCAGCGTTGCCCTCCACTGAGGTGTCGTCGCGCCCCCGCGGGGAGGCCGGCCAACGGTGTTGCGGGCCTCAGCTCTCCCAGTCGCATTCCGGCAGTTCAACCCAGGCGTCCGGTTGCCCGGTCATGGCGCGTGCGTCAGTCGGGCGCAGTCCCACCCATGCACAGGCGTGGGCTAGGGGGTGATCGCGGTAGAGGTAAGCAAGCAGGACATCCTCGGAGGTGACCGTGTCGAACGGGTTCGGACCGCCGCCTGGGTGGAGGACCGATCCTTCGATGACACCGTCACGGACGACGCTGCCCTGGTTGCCGCTCTTGGCGTTGGCATACAGGCCGTAGCAGGCAGTTCCGGCGGACAGCCGCTTCTGCACACCGGAGACCTGCGGCATATAGCCCCAGGGCTGCGTAACGATGCACCCGCCCGGCACCGTGGTCACTCCGACGATCCGCAGGTCGTCATCGAAGGCGTGGCCGGCCACAGCATCCTCCTCAAGGGTCTGCAGCCTGCTGCCGAGCACGGGGGTAGCGTTCAAGCGGCGTATCGCTTCCCGAGCGTCGATACCGGCCACGCACACCAGACCCAAGCCCTCATGGTGGCAGTCTGCCAGCGCAGCGCGGAGCCGTTCGGCCTCGAGCACCGCCGCACGCTCGTCAGCGTCCAGTCCCTGCTGCCCTTCCGGCACTGCAAGCAGCTCCGGCCTCGGGCCGGCCAGAGTGAGCCGTCCCGGGGACCAACCGCCGAGCACCGGTTGCCAAGGATCGGCGCCGGCCGCGAGGAGTTCCTCCACAAACTCCAGCTGATCATCCATCAGCACTTGCCACAGACCCACCGTGCCGCCCACCGGCTCGCCATCGAAGTACCAGGCAAATTCCTCCTCTTCGGCGGGTGGCGCCACAAACGGCACCGCCGGATGCGCGGACGTGCCCTCGTCCTCGGTACCCGAGCGGGCACCGTTGCCCAGGCACTCCCGCGCCCCCGCACCCCGGCTGTCTTCCTTCGGTGTCACGCTGTTCCCCTCCCGTGCGATGCGGTGGCGGGGTATCGCCGCCGTACACCGAACAGCCTCCCATCAGGCACTGACATGAGTGTGGCGGCTGGGAGACCGCCTCCGGGACCCGGGGCCGACATCCGCCATCACCTTCGCGGCCACTACCGTGGCCTCGCGACGCTGGACGCCGTACTCAACCGGCGTGATGGCCCGGACGGCGCGGACGTCCTCTTCGAGCTCCTCGTGGACGTTCACCGGAGGCATACGCGACATGGGCGTCCCAGTACTACGGGCCCCCTGTCGACGTCGACGCCGTCCGCGCCGTCCGCGCCCTGCTGGCCGGCGCCCACTGGCGCCGCACATCGTCGCCTCGCTCAATCCGGAGATCGAGCTCGCCGATCTGGTCTGACCCAAGACACCTCGGAGATCGTTTACCGTCGGTCCGGCTACGCCGGGCAGCGCTTCGTCGCACTCACACCCGAGCGATGAGCCATACGGGTACACCGTGCGCTCACGTACCTCCGCCGGGCTTCGCATCAGTAGCTTGGTGCGTACATGCCCTGATGGGCGGCGTCGGATCAGGAGGAGTGCGCCATGCGCAGATGTTCCGTTGTCGCGGCGGCAGTTGCAGGGGCCGTCGCCCTGACCCTGGCAAGCACCGCCGTGGCGAAGCAGCCCGGGCCACGGCTGGCCGAACGCTATCTGAACCTCCACCAATGCGTCTACGTCGGCAGTGGCGGGCACTACACGAACGTGCTGCCGAACACGGCGAACACGGCATTCAACACAGGTACGAACGCCTCCAACACACCGGACACGGCGCTCTCGTGCGGCCCAGGGGGCGGGGGCTGGCGTTCCGCTCCCGCCAACTCAGCGGTCAAGGCCTTCGACCTCACCGCCGGCCGGTACCTGAACCTGCACCAGTGCGTGTACTTCTCAGCCGGGCAGCACTACACAGCCGTACTCCCGAACACACCGAACGCCAACTTCAACACCGGCACCAACGTCTCCAACACTGCGGACACCACGCTGACCTGCAGCCCGGGAGGGGGTGGCTGGAGGCTGCTGCCGGCCAACTCCGCCGTGCAGTCATTCGACCTGACCGACAACCGCTACCTCAACCTGCACCAATGCGTGTGGACGTCGGGCGGGCAGTACTACATGGGCCTACTGCCCAATACCCCCAACACCAACTTCAACACCGGCACCAACGCGTCCCGCACGGCCGACACGACGCTGAGCTGCCGCCCTGGCACCCCAGGCTGGTCTCTCGACCAACTCAACTCGGCCTACCGGCCACTGGGCAGTTGAGCCCGGCCTGACGTAAGCGGCGGATGCCCCCGGGGCCGTCATGGCACTGGGGGTATCCGGCCCCACGGCTCAGAGAAGAGTCGGGCGCGGCGGCCGACGAAAGTGTTACCGCAGATGATCAACGGGCCGTCATCGGCTACTGGTGGGCGCCCGGCCGGATGCGCTCGGGCCACAGCCACTTCGGGCCGGTGGCACACCGGCGACCGCGCGACACCCGGGCCACGTCAGGACTACTGGCATAGGGCGGCGTTGTACTGCACGCCCAACCAGAGGAATTCGCCGGTCTTGTGGAGTGCACGGACTTTCCATCGTCCTGCAGGTACCGGAACCGGAGCTTCGGCCGGCTGCCCTCCGCCGTCGGGGTCGGGCACGCCGAGATCCTTGCCTGCCACGGCTGAGTCCATGCACGAGGGGCCGCCAGATCCCTGATGGCTGTTGGACGCGCGAGCACTCGAGATGTGGTGGTTGTCAATCCCTACCTCGTGGACGGCGGTGACGGTGACCTGCACGTGCGGCGGCTTGTCATCGAAGGCCAGCGCATCGCGGGCGGTCTGCCGCGGCGACTCGCGGCCATAGCCTGACGCTACCCACGGGGCACCCTGTCGGCTGAAGTGGGAAAGGCGCGGGCTCCCGAAGAGTCTGGCAGCGTCGTGGAATACAGACCCTCTTCCGATCACGTGCCCGGCCCGGAAGGATGCGCAGCGTCCCGTCACGGAAGGAGCAATGCGAGCGCTCCTGACCTCTGCCTGGTTCCCGCCGACCGGACACGGGTCGCCTCGATCAAGCACCTGGCCATGCACAGGCCGCAAGAAGAGTCGGCCTCTACCGGCCCGCGTGCCGTTCGCCCCTGTATCCGGTTACCGGAGGTGCGATGAAGGTCCGAAAACCCCCCACTGATCCCCCGCTCTCCGAGAGCGAGCAACTCCTGTTCAGCGGCACCCTGCGCCACGACCAGACCTGGGCCCAGTACGCCAACCCGCTGCTGCGGATGTCGTTCTGGTCAATGGCGAAGCAGTTTCCCTCCATGCTGGCGATGATCACTCGCGTGGCCTGGCGGGAGGACCCGCGCGCGCTCCTCGTGCTCGTCGCCGCGCAGCTGGCCTCCGGCGTGATGACAGCATTCTTGCTGGTGGCGACGAACCAGGTCCTCGTACACCTCTTCGCCGACGGACCGACCCCCGACAAGCTGAGGGAATCGCTGCCGGCACTGCTCCTGGGTGGCGCTTCGTCCACCGGCTCGGTGCTGATCGGATGCCTGATGGTGCGCATCGAGGGGCACCTGTATCCGAAGATCGAGCTGTCGTGCACGAGCGCCTATTACAGCATGCTCGCCCATGTCGAGATGGCCGCCATGGAGGACAAGGACATCCAGCGGAAGCTGTCCCTGGGACAGCACGGCACCGATTCGGTCCGGCGAATGCTCGACAACTCCGTAGGCGTCATCAGCGGGCTGATGAGCCTGGGCGCAGCCGCCGTCGTTCTGGCCGCTCTCCACCCTCTGCTGGTCCTCGCGCTCGCGCTGATTGCCGCTCCCCGCTGGTGGGGCGCCGTGGTGGTGATGCGCCGCGCCTACGCCTCCCGCCACGCGTGGGTCGACCACGCCCGTGCCGCCGCCGTGCTCGTCTACCCCCTCACGCAGGCCAACTCCACGCCCGAACTGCGCGTGCACGGCGCCGGCCGGCTGCTGCTGCGTGCGCAGAAGGACATGGGGGCCACGGCAGCGAAGGAGAAAGCACGACTCGCGGGCGCTGAGGCCAACACGGAGATCGTGGCGGCCGCCATGTCCGGCACGGCACGCGTCGTTGCCTACGCGATCCTGTGGTGGCTCCTGGTGGCCGGCGGCATGCCGCTTGCCGCCGCAGGCACGGCCGTCGTTGCCATCCGTAGCGCGACCAGCTACCTGAACTCGGTCGTCAGCCAGCTGAACCGCATGTTCGAGGAGTCGCTGTACCTGAAGGACATGAACGAAGCCATCCGGCTCGGGGCACAGCACCGCATTCCCTCGGACGGTGCCCTCATTACGGGACGTGGCCTTGAGGTCGAAGTAACCGGCATGTCGTTCCGGTACCCCAACACCGAGAAGTACGCGCTGCGTGAGCTGTCCTTGACGATCCCCAAGGGCAAGGTCGTGGCGCTGGTAGGAGAGAACGGCTCCGGGAAGACCACCCTCGCCGGCGTCGTCGCCGGCCTGTATCTGCCCACGCACGGCACGGTCACGTACAACGGCGTGGAGGTCCGCGAGGCGAACCGGGAGAGCATCTTCGACCAGGTGGCGCTGCTGCCCCAGGACGTCAACTGCTGGCCCATGACGGTGGGCGCGAACATCCACATCGGCGACGGCGACAAGCCGATGGACCGCACGGCGATCGCGGCGGCGGCCGAGCGCGCGGCCATCCGAACGGTGATCGAGGAGCTGCCGCACCAGTTCGACTCCATCGCCCTGAAGGGCTTCGAGCGCGGGGTGAAGCTTTCCGGCGGACAGTGGCAGCGCGTCGGGGCCGCGCGACTGGTGTATCGCGGGCGACACCTGGTCATCGTGGACGAGCCGACCGCAGCACTCGACGCCCGGGCCGAAGTGGAGATGTTCGAGTCACTTCGGTCGCTGACGGACGACGGCATCACCACGGTCCTGCTCATCACGCACCGGCTCGCCGCGACCGCCTCCGCGGACATGATCTACGTTCTTCACGAAGGCACTCTGCTGGAGTCCGGCTCCCACCAGGAGCTCATGCTCCATGAGAATGGGCACTACCGCGAGCTGTACCGTCTGCAGGCCTCCCAGTACGACACCGACGCTGAGGCCTCCGGGAAGGTGCCCACCCAGAAGACATGAAGTCAAGGATGGGAAGGGGCCTGGCCGACGCTGTAGATCCGGTCGCGGAGTTCCGTCTCGGCCCGGTCCAGGTCAGTTCCCAGGTCGAGCCAGACCCGGTCCTCGCGTCGGCCGGGCTCGTCAAGTCTGACGGCGACCCAGGAGAACGCACCATGGAGAATCTCCCGACTGCGCCCGGGGCTGGTCACGGAGAGCGCGAAGGACAGGGCAATGCCGACCCGGGTGACGATCATGTGGCTCGGATCGTCCGGTTGGAGGCGGCCTCCGGTGAGGTATCGCGGAACGTCCAGGACCTTGATCCACTCCACAACCGTTCCAGGGACCTGTCCGTCCAAGACCCCTGCGATCGAGTCGCGCACTGCGACGGCGGGCTGTTCACCGAGCCAGTCCAGCCAGTGCTCGGAATCCGTGAGCTTGGTGAAGTCGTCCTTGGGCGGGCCGTAGTTCGGATTCTTCACGAACTCGCCGGTCAGCTTCCCGTCCTCCCCGACCCTCCAGACACCGCGGACCGCTTCCCCTGGGACGTAGCCGTTGGGGTCACTGACGAGATCAGGGTCGATCACCGCAACCGAGCCGCCCGGGTTCGCAGCCGCCTCCGCGACGAGCTCGGGCGGAGGCGACTGCGAGATGCGACGTCGCTCGGCCGGTATGTCCCCCATGTAAGTCACCTTTCGGCTGGTTCGTTCGAGGAGGTCAGCACCACCCCCGCCGGGGGCATATTTTCATGAGCGCTGGCGCCCTATGTCTCGGGGGCTGGAGCGAAGCCGGTCTCACTGCGCAGGCGCCGGCGCTCTCTCCTTGTCTTTGTGAGGATGCTGTGGGTGACAGGTCATGCGGCTCCTGGCCCCTGGGAACCTTCCCTACCCTCTGGTACTCATGACAACAGAACACGCGCAGCAGTCCCAGGGGCACAGCGAGCACAGCCGCAGACGCTTCCTGACAGCGACCGCGGGAGCGGTCACCGGAGTCGCCGGAGTCGCCGGAGTCGCCGGTGGGGGAACGGTCGGCGTCGTAGGGGCTGCCGGGAGCGCGGCCGCGGCCTCCGCCGGCAAGCGCGTCGCCGTCCTCGGTGGTGGAGTCTCCGGCCTCAGTGCCGCACACGAACTCGCCGAACGCGGCTACGAGGTCACGGTCTACGAGTACCACGACGCCCTCGGCGGCAAGGCCCGCTCCATGGACGTCCCCGGGACCGGAACCGGCGTCCGCAAACCGCTTCCCGGTGAGCACGGTTTCCGCTTCTTCCCCGGCTTCTACCGGAATCTGCCGGACACCATGCGCCGCATCCCCTTTCCCGGCAGCGCGGACGGCGTCCGCGGCAACCTCCGCAGCGGTACGGAGGCGTTGTTCGCGCGCGGCTCGGGCCGCCCGGACCTGCACTTTCCGCTCCGCCGGGTCACCACCCCACCCGCCCTCGGCGGCCTCACCCCGTCCTGGATCCGCGACCAGATCCTGTCGGTGCTGGACCTGGCCACTCGCCTGCCCGCGCACGAGGCCGCCTACTTCGCCGACCGCCTCCTGGTCCACCTCACCAGTTGCGACGCCCGCCGCGAGGGCCAGTGGGAGAAGGTCGCGTGGTGGGACTTCATCCGGGCCGGCGAGATGAGCCGCGAGTACCAGGTGGTCCTCGGCATCGGCCAGACCCGCAACCTCGTCGCCACCCGCGCCGAGGTCGCCTCCACCCGTACCGTCGGCCGCGTCATCATCGAGGCCCTCCTCCTGTGGGGCCTGCTCGGCCGCGGCATGGACGGCGACGCGGACATCGACCGGGTACTGAACGCGCCGACGAGTGAGGCGTGGATCGATCCCTGGGAGACGTATCTGCGCTCCCTGGGCGTCGAGTTCGTGCTCGGCACCGAGGTCCGGGAGGTGGTGTGCGGCGGAGGCCGGGTGACCGGGGTACGGGTCGCGGCGCGTGACGGGAGCCGGCAGCGCACCATCACCGCCGACCACTACGTCTCCGCCCTGCCGGTCGAGCACGCGCGCGCGACCTGGGGCCCGGCTCTGCGCGCCGCCGACCCGCAGCTCGGGCGTTGCGACGCGCTGAAGACGGACTGGATGACCGGCGTGATGTTCTACCTGCGCACGCCCACCCCCGTCGTGCACGGCCACATCAACTGCCTCGACTCGCCGTGGGCGGTCACCGCAATCGGACAGACGCAGTTCTGGGACGTACGGAACTTTTCGCGCGACTACGGGGACGGGCAGGCCCGCGAGTGCCTGTCCACGATCATCTCCGAGTGGGACAAGCCCGGCATCCTGTACGGCAAGACGGCCCGTGAGTGCAGCAAGGACGAGATCGTCGCCGAACTGTGGGCCCAGCTGAAGGACGCGCTGAACGACTCCGGGAAGACGACGCTCAGGGACGGGGACCGGCTCGGCTGGTTCATGGACCCGGCGGTGGCGGGCCTGGGCGGCCCCGATCCGCAGAATCGCGAACAGCTCCTCATTCACCCCACCGGCACCTTGTACCACCGCCCGTCGGCGAGGACAAAGGTGCCGAACTTCTTCCTCGCGGGTGACTACGTCCGCACGGATGTGGACCTGGCGACCATGGAGGGCGCCAACGAGTCCGCGCGACGTGCGGTCAACGCGCTCCTGGACGTAGAGAATTCGGACGCTGAACGGTGTCACATCCGGGAGTTGTTCCGGCCGCCGGAAATGGAGCCCCTGAAGCGGGTCGACGAGGTGCGCTACCGGCTGGGGCTGCCCAACACCTTCGACCTGGGGTAGCGCGGGCCTCGCGGAAGCCCAGCTGATCGAGGATCAGGTTCGGCTTTCCACGCAAGCGCGAGACCTTTGCGGCTGACCTGCCGGGTCAGGGTTCGATATGAGGTCCGTGAGGCTCGCGAATGACGGCATGGCAGTTCGCCTTGGCGCGGCTCGGAAGCCTATGGAAGCCGGACTCCGGACCACGCGTCGACTTCGCACTGTCTGTCGGCATTGTTCCCTGCGGTCACCACTGTGCCGTCGGCACGCAGGCCAAGGGTGTGCGTGGAACCGGCCGCCACGGCGACGATGTCGCGCCAGTCGCCGACTTCGCACTGTCCGTAGCTGTCGTCTCCCGCTGCGAGGACCCACCCGGACGCAGTGACCCCGACGGTGTGGTAACTGCCCGCGTCGAGCGCCACCACGTCTTCCCATTCATCGACCTCGCACGCCCCGGTTGCCCGGTCTCCGGTAGCTACTGCCCGCCCGTCGGCTCTCAGGCCGACGGTATGGAGGTACCCGGCCGAAACGGCGGCCAGGTCACGCCACCCTTCAACGGCGCACTGCCGTCGTCGGTTGTTCCCCGCGGCCACTGCAGAACCGTCCGACCGGACGCCGACCGAGTGCCAGTCACCACACGAGAGAGCGACCATCTCGCGCCAGGACTGCACGTCGCACTGTCCCTCTGAACTCCGGCCAGCTGCTAGCACGCGACCATTCGCGAGTAGCCCGAGCGTGCGGCGCCAGCCTGCGGCCACCGCCGTGACGCCTTGCCATCCGGCGACATCACATTGCCCATCGCCGTTCCACCCCGTCGCCAGCACTCTGCCGTCCGACCGGAGTGCCACCGTATGAGACCTGCCCGTGTTCGGCGCGGTATGGACGTTGCCGGCTGCCACCGCGGTGACGTCTTCCCATCGCTCGACACGACACTCAGCGGCTGCGGTATTGCCCACCGCGAGAACGGTTCCATCCCAGCGCCGTCCGACCGAATGACGCCTTCCGGCCGCCAGCGCTGACGAGTTGGCCAGCATTCCGCCTCCTTGTGCCGGCGCGAGTTCGCGACATGGGATTCCACCTTACTTTGCGCTGGAATCAGCCGTAGAGGCGCTTCGGGCGGCGCAGCGGTTGGCCGCGTTTCGCCCGGATCAGTCCTTAGGCGCGAACGCCCCGGCCGGATTCACCGACACGCCCTCGTTGGACGGGCCGTCCGGGCCGGGCCGGGGCTCCTGCGGGCGGGGAGAGTGGCGCCGCCGGACGACTGGATCCGTTTCTCTCGAAGGGTACGGAACAGGGGCACTCGTGTTCTCCAAGTGCTCCGGGTGGGTGAGGTGGGCGACCGCTTAATTCCCCTTCCGGTGGAAAGCCTGATGGAAAGCTCGTCGGTGGGCAGGGTCGAAGGAGATTCCTTCCTCTTAGCGAGGCGGCAGTTTCCAGTGCCTGTTGATCGCGGGCGAACGCATCCGGAGCCGGCCGCAGAAGGAGCAGAGATGACCAGTAGCGCCGCATTCCCGGCCACCCTCGCCACGGCCCCCGGGGCGATGCCACTGGTGGGTCACGCGATTCCCCTGCTGCGCTCGCCCCTCTCCTTCCTGAACGGGCTGGCCGGCCTCGGCGACCTGGTGCGCATCAAAGCCGGCCCGTTCACCGTGCTGGTCGTCTGTGACCCGGACCTGACCCATGAAGTCCTGGTCAACGACCATTTATTCGACAAAGGCGGCCCGATCTTCGAGCGAGCGCGGGAAGTCGTCGGCAATTCACTGATCACCTGTCCGCACACCCAGCACCGCCGCCAGCGGCGCCTGACGCAGCCGGCCTTCCATCACTCCCGCATGGACGGCTACGGGAAGGTGATGACCGAGCAGACGGCCCGCACGCTCCGAGGGTGGCGTGACGGGCAGGAGATCAACGTCACCGACGCCATGATGGAGCTCAATGCCCGCATCACCGCCGCCGCGATGTTCGGCGGCAGCCTTCCGGACACCACGTTCCGGCAGGTGGTGGCCGACCTGCACACCGTGTTCAACGGCATGTACTGGCGGGCCTTCACGCCGCCCGGCGTGGCCTGGCTGCTGGCGCCCTTCAACCGCCGTTACGACGCCGCACGTCGCCGCCTGCGTGCGTCAGTGGCGCGCATCATTGCCGACCACCGCAGGCGCGGCGACGACCAGGGCGATCTGCTGTCCATGCTCATCGCCACCCGCACCCAGCAGGACGGGGCGCTCACCGACCACGAGATCGCCGACCAAGTGGTGGCGTTCTTCGTCGCCGGGGCGGAGACGACCGGCGCCACCGTCGCCTGGGCCTTGCACGCTCTGACCCGGCATCCGCAGGTCGAGGAGGCACTGCACGCGGAGGCCGATGAGGTGCTGGGCGGCCGCACGGCGCGGTTCGAGGACCTTCCCCGCCTTGACCTGACGGGGCGGGTGATCCGGGAGACGTTGCGCCGGTACTCGCCGGTGTGGATGCTGACCCGCACGGTCACTCGTGACACCACGCTGGGCGGCCACGCCGTCAAGGGTGGTTCGGCGGTGATGTACAGCCACTGGATCATCCACCACCGCAGCGACCTGTACGAGGAGCCGTACCGGTTCGATCCCGGGCGCTGGGCCGCGGACGCGGCTCCCATCCGCCGCGAGGCCGTGATCCCGTTCGGGGCCGGTCCGCACAAATGCATCGGTGACGTCTTTGCTCTGCAGGCCATGACGATCCAGCTCGCCACGCTGGCGGGGCGCTGGCGGATGCGACCGGTGCCGGGCAAGCGGGTCCGGCCGAGACCGGTGGCGGTGCTCAAGCCGGACGGCCTGGTCCTGCGGGCCGTCAGCCGTACAGGGGAGGCAACGTGACGGCCTCCGGGCTGGTCATGCCCTTCCCCCACCGCATCAGTGCGGACCTGGAGCGTGCTCGCGCCCACGGTCTGGCCTGGGCCAGGAGGACAGGGCTGGTGAACGGCCCGAAAGCCATCGCCTACTGGAAAGCGTGCGCCTGGCCGGAGCAGGCGTGCCTGTACTGGCCGTACGCCCGGGGTGAGGCCGCCGACCTGGCTACCGACACGATCACTTTCTACTTCTTCTTCGACGATCAGTTCGATGCCGAACTGGGTCGTCACCCCGGCGAAGTGCTCCGCATCCAGAAGGAACTGGCCGCCATCACCCGGACGGACGGCGTGACGGATTCGAGCGCGCCGGTCATGGTCGCCTTCGCCGACATCTGGCGGCGCCTTGTTCGGGGCATGTCCCCTATCTGGCGGGAGCGGGCGGGGCGGCACTGGCGGCAGTACTTCCACGGCCAGATCGGCGAGGCCGTGGAACGCGAGCGGGGCACCCTCCACACGATGGAGACCTACCTCGCCGTGCGCCGCTACACCGTAGGCGCGGAGACCTCCACCGACTCCATCGAACGGTTCGGCGGCTTCGAGGTTCCCGAGGAAGTCAGCGGCTGTCCCCAGCTCCGTGTCCTGCGGCAGCTCTCGTCCGACATCCTCATGCACAGCAACGACCTGCACTCCTTCCACAAGGAGACCGCACACGGCGAGGTCAACAACTTGATCTGCATCACCGCTCGCGAAGAGGGCCTGGAGACGGAGGAGGCGATCGAGCGAGTGCGCCGCAACGGCAACGCGATGATCGAGCGGTTCTGCACCATGGAGGAACGCGACGTCCCCCAGATCCTCGCCGTATTGGGCCCGGAATACCATGAAACGGTTCCGGCCTGGATCGATGCCCTCAAGGCAGGCATGTACGGGTACGACACCTGGGGGAACACCACCAGCCGCTATCTGGGGGATCTACGGCCCGAACGCGCCCTGGGCCATCTCGAAGACCTCACCAGCGACCGGGGATGAAGGTCCTGTGAGCCGCCCGTCGCCTCGCTGTGCCGGGCGTGCGCCGAAGCCGGGCAGGACGCGGCCGCGTGACCGCGCCCGCAGCCGGGCGGCTATCGCTTGGGCTGGTTTATCGGCCATACTGCCCGCCGTGGAACACCGCCTGGGCCAGAGCAGCCCGCCCCTGCACGCCGCCGGAACCGACCCGGCGTTCATCCCCGGCCTCACCCCGCCCCGCCCTGCCGAGGCCGAGGAGCCTGCGACGGTGCCTGCGGACGTCGTACCGGGTGCCGATGCCGTCGCTGCTTCAGAACCGAACCCGGAAACGGAAGCAGAAGCAGAAGCAGAAACGGAAGCAGAAGCGGAAGCGGCTGTCGCCGATGAGGAGCCGCGACCGGTTGCCGACGGGCCGGTCTTCGAGGTGTCCGACCGCCGCAGCTCGATCACCGTCGACAGCTCCGGCGTCACGTTCCGGCTGGACGACGAGACGGCCGAGTTCGACTGGTCGGAGATCGGCGCGGTGGAGACGGACACTCCGCGGTTCGACCGCCGGCTCACCGTGAGGGTGTACACCACCAACCGGCGCAGCTACCACGTTCACGTCGAGGCACCCAAGCGGAACCTCCGCCGGCAGTGGGCGACGGAACTGGACACCGTACTCGACTCCTACTTCGAAGACACCGATACCGCTCACTGACCAGCGGAGACGACAAGGCGTGCACACCGTGGACCAGGAGAACGTAAGCGCCACCCTGACCGTCGCCGTGCCCGCCGCGAGGGTATTTGCGGTGCTGGCGGACCCGACGGCACATGCTGCGATCGACGGCACCGGCTGGGTGCAGAAAGCTGCCGAACCGGCGCCGCTGACCGAGCCGGGGCAGATCTTCCGGATGGACATGTATCACCCCGGCCATCCGAACGGTCACTACCAGGTGGCCAACAAGGTCCACGTACTCGACCCGCTGCGCGCCATCGGCTGGCTGACCGGGCAGGAGAAGGACGACGGCCGCCTGGAGTTCGGCGGCTGGACGTGGCGGTACGACCTGACGCCGCTCGGCCCCTCCGAAACCGAGGTCACCCTCACCTACGACTGGTCGGCAGTGCCGCGGTCCATCCGGGAGTACCTCCACTTCCCGCCGTTCGGCCCCGAGCACCTCGTCAACTCACTGCGCCACCTCGCCGAGCTCGCCGAGCTCGCCTCCGGCGGGTGAGGCCGACGACGCGGGCCGCGGCTGTCAGCGGCGGAGTCTGACGCGGTAGACGCGCCGCAGGGCCGGGTGTTCGGCCAGGCACCAGAGGCGGCCCGCGTCGTAGCTGAGGTCCTCGGGGCCGATGGCGAGCGTTCCGTTCTTCTTCGGGCGGCCCGTGCGACCCTTGTGCAGCCACAGCTGGCCGGCCTTCGGGGCGCGCAGCCTGGTGTCCTCCGGGCCCTTTCTGCCGCGGACGTTGGCGGCGTAGTAGGCGTCGCCGCCGACCGCGACCGCGCCTTGGACGTAGGACTCGGACGTCCAGTTCTCGTCGGACTGCCCGTCGGTCAGGTAGCCGGTCCCGCTCAGGTTCCAGCGCACGACTCTTCCCCTGCTGCCCTCGAGGAACTCGCTGACGACGAGGGAGTGGGGTGCGTTGCGGCGGGTGCGGTCCAGTGACAACTGCGAGTGCCGCAGCGTGCTGCCGCCCTGGTTCTCGTACAGGTGGTGCAGCGGAAGGATGTAGTCGTAGCCGAAGGCCTTGCGCTTGTCCGCTCCCTTCACCCTGACCATCCGGGCGAGGTCGAAAGCGCTCACCCCGCCCTGTTTGAAAGGCGCCAGTCGGCCGGGCAGGTTGGCTACGTAGAGGAAGTTGCCGACCCAGGCCACGCCTCCCGCGTGCATGATCACCGGGTTGAAGGTGGCGGTGTCCGAGCTGTGCAGCTGACTGGGCTCGACCAGCAGCACGTGCTCGTAGCGCGGCCGCTTCGGGTCTCCGGTCACATCGATGAAAGTGATCCGGGCGCCCCGGTTCTCGTAGTTCTCGTAGCCGTACCAGCTGACCGCGACGACCTTCCGGCCACCCACCGTGCCGCCGTAGCCGTCGACGCTGGTGCTGATGCCCTGCGGATACCACTGAGCGGTGTTGCCGTCCAGCTTGCCGTGCGGGTCCTTGGTGTCCGGGTCCCAGGAGAAACCGTAGTCGAAGCCGGTGGGTTCGGCGCCCTTGCCGGCCCCGTCCCGCCAGTCGCCCACCGGGCCACCCGCGCGCCGCGGCTGCCGCAGCACGTCCCTGACCAGGTCAGCGGGTTCCAGACGGCGGCGCAGGGTGTCGGCCGCCGCGGACCAGTTGCGGTGGTGCTCCGACGGGCTCAGCCGCATCGCCAGGGCGAAACCGCCGGGCGCGGCCTGTGCCGCGGGCGGTACGAGGAGGCCGTCGGCGGTGGCGGCCAGGGGCGCTGCGGCCAGACCGCGCAGGATCGTTCTTCGCGTGAAGTCCATGGCCAGGCACCGTAGGGGCGGAATGTTCCATTCGGTACGGGTCGAGACGGGTGGGTCCGGGTGGTCAGGGTGGGGCATCGGCGTAACCGGCTGCCCCGGAGCGCCCGCACCGCGCTCGCTGCCGCCCTGCCGTGCTGGGGCGCTTCCGGCCCGTTACGGCAATGGGACCCGTTGCGTGGAACCACATGGGTGCCAGGCACACTCTGTGTGTGGTGTAGTCCCATGCACAGAAAGTTGCTCCACACATGATCACGCTCACCAAGGAAGACGGCCCGGCGGACCTGGACGGGGTGACTCACCTGTCCATCGGTGTGTCCTGGGATCCCACGGCCGGCAGCAGCGGCGGTGTCATGGGCCTGCTCCGCCGCAAGGCCGGCACGGACCTCGACCTGATAGCCATCGCCATGCAGGGCTCGGATCCGGTGCGCCTGGCCGGCCTCGACTCCCTCAACCCCATGGGCAACGGCTCCCTCGTCCACAGCGGCGACAACCAGACGGGCCGCGGGGACGGCGACGACGAGACCGTCACGGTCGAGTTCGCGCGCGTCCCGGCCAACATCACCTCGATCGTGGTCGTCGCCGCCGCCTTCAAGAAGGGCAGCTCCTTCCAGAAGGCGCGCAACATCAGCTTCAAGGTCTACGACGCGAGCGGCGGCAGCTCGCAGCAGGTCGCCGACATCTGGCCCAGCCTGCTCACCCAGGACAACGGCTGCGCCGTGGCCAAGGCCGTGCGGGCCGGCGGTGCGTGGAAGCTCGAAGTGATCAACGTGACGGGGAAGATCAAGCAGGGCGACGAGCACGCGCTGATGCGCTTCGCCGTCAGCAAGTAGGACCGAGCACATGGATGTACGGGGGTTGATGTGAGCCAGGCGCTCTACAGCGAGCGGTCGTGGAACCCGCTGGCGCGAACCGTGGAGCTGTCCGAAGCCGGCCTGCGCAGGGGTGGTACCACCACGCCGCTGAGCGAGCTGAACCTCGGCGCCATGGCCGAGGCGTTCCGGCGCGGCCACTGGCTCGGGGGCGGCGGAGCGGAGCGCCCGCTGGAGCGGCTGCCGGACGGGGTCGGCGTCGTCCCGGTGACACGTGCCACCGGGACCACCATTTTGGTGAAGGTCCGTCAGGCAGCTGAGTTTTCCCGGAACTTGGGCGAGCTGGCGGTACGTCAGTGCGGTGGCCCGGAGCAGGTGGCCGCCCTGGCGGACCGGGCTCGCGCCGAGGGTGTACCGCTGTGGATGGCGCGGCGGTTCGCGCCGGGACCCGCCGGACCGGTCACCGTCGCCGTGGACCGGCGGCTGGTACGCGTCGATGTGTGGGGACCGTACGCCCCCGTCGTACGGCTGCGGGCGCCCGCCGGCTTCCACCGGGACTCCCCCGACCCCTCCAACGGCCTGCGCATGACCGTCGGCGACGCCACGGCGCAGGTCGTCCTCAAGAAGAAGCTGCGGAAGTCCAAGAGCTCGGTGGAGGTACGGCTGCCGGGGCAGCAGTGGGTGCTGCGGCGGGAGAACGCGGCCAGTTCGTGGCTGCTGCGCAACGAGCAGCGCGTCGCCCTGCTGACGCGTCCCCCGCGCCGCCCGGCGCTCGAGCCGGGCGCGGTCCTGCTGCCGCTGGCCCCCGTGCACCATGAGAGCCCCGATCCGCTGGACGCCGTCATGGCCCACGTCTTCGCCGTGTCCTTCGGCCTCGGGGACACGACGGGGCTGGCACGCTTCCGCGCGGAGCGGCGCCCGGCGCAGGGGGGTGAGCCGATCGCCACCGACGACTTCTGGGAGCGCCCCTGGTTCACCAACCTGGGGAAGGGTGGCGAGGACAATGAGCCCGGCGTCCGCTACCTCGATGTCCCGGCGGACGAGGTGTTCGTCGAGGCCGTCACGGCGAACATCTCCCATGGCCTGC
>NZ_JBPQTS010000145.1:0-19705 GCF_051386455.1 Streptomyces sp. URMC 124 | reverse complement strand
CCCCTGCGCCCCCGGCCCCTCCCGCCGTCCGCCGGGTGACCCGTCCGTTCGGCCCTCACTGGTCGCCGAACACCTCCTTGACGAGCCTTTGCGTCGCTTTGTGGAAGGCCTCTGCCATGGACAGCGCGGCGTCGTCGACGTAGTTCAGCGCGGCGGTGAGGGTCTTGCTGCCGTCGGGCGTGCTGTACATCAGCGCCGCGTGGCCTGCCGTGCCGCCGTTGTGGGTGATGACGCTGCCGCCGTTCTGCACGAACACGCCCAGGCCGTAGTCGGCCTTGGGGTGCGGCTTGCACATCTCGGTCAGGAGGGCGTCCGGCAGGAGCTTGCCGCCCATGAGGGCGGAGATGAAGGTGTGGAGGTCCTGGGAGGTCGAGATCATGTCTCCGCCGGTGGAGATCCAGGAGGGGTTCTGGCGGGTGACGTCGACCGTCTGCTGCCGGTCGGCTTCCTCGTACCGGTAGTAGGCGTGGGCGTGCGGCTCGGGGATCTCCGGATCGGTCTCCGGGAGGGTGGTGTCCGACAGCCCGAGCGGTTTGAGGACGCGCCGTTGCATTTCGGCGGGGAGGGTGTGGTTGGTGACCTTCTCGATCAGGAGCCTGGCCAGGACGTAGTTGGTGTTGGAGTAGCTCCAGTCCGTGCCCGGTTCGAACCGCGCGGGCTTGGACAGTGCCAGCCGTACGAGTTCTTCCGGGCGGTAGGTCTTGAACCGGTTGTCCACCCACGCGCGGCCCGCGGTCGTGGCGGGGATTCCCGGCGCGAACGTGCCGTCGTCGTAGTACTCGCCGGTGAAGTTGAAGATTCCGCTGGTGTGCTGCAGCAGCATCCGTACGGTGATCGCCGGGTTCAGGCCCAGTTCGGGTAGGTGGTCGGCCACGGAAGTGTCCAGGCCGAAGGCGCCTTCGGCCACCAGTTGCAGGACCACGGTGGCGGTGAAGGTCTTGGTGACGCTGCCTATCCGGACGTGCCCGTTCGTCGGCGGCTTCGCGGTACCGCCGAGTTCGCGCGCCCCGGCGCTGCCGACCCACTCGCCCTGCTGGTCGTGGACGCGCATCGTCACGCCGGTGATGCCGGACTCGACCATTTCCTCGATGGCCTGCTGCAGCTCGGGGCGGTCCTGGGTGATGGACATGGTGGTGTGCTCCTCGGGACGGGGCCGGCGGGTGGGGGCTTACAGGCTGCGGGCGCTGATGTCGCCGTAGGCGGTGGTGGCGTGGAAGGCCAGGCCGGGGGCACCGTCGGCGTTGCGGAGGGTGTTCTGGATCCGGCCGTAGGCGGTGCCGGCGTCGAGGGAGGCGGAGACGCCGCGGGCGGCGCCGACCGCGATGTCGCCGTGCTCGGTGCGCAGGGTGACCGTGCCGCGGACGGCCTCGGTGATGTGGAGGTCGCCCTTCTGGGTGGTGATCTCCGCGGCGCCGTCCAGGCGGCCGACGGAGATGTCACCGGCGAGGAGGGCGAGCCGGGCGCCGGCGGTCTCGTCGAGCTTGACGGTGCCGTGCGCGGCCTCGAAGGCGACGTCGCCGAGCCGTCCGACGCCGCGGAGTTCGGCGCTGGCCGCCTTCGCCTCGACGGAGGAACCGGCGGGCACCTGGACGGTCACCTCTACGGCCCCGGCGTTGCCGAGGAGCTTGTTCTCGGCGGGCGCGGCCCGGACGTACAGGACGCCGTCGCGGTAGGCGACCTTGATCCGCTCGGCCGCCTTCACGTCGCGGCCCTTGGAGGCGTCGGCGGGCCGGACGTCGACCGTGGCGTCGGCCCGGTCGGCGGCGATGAGCTGGATGCGCCCGGCGGGGATGTCGAGGACGGCGGAGACCGGGGCGGGGGCGGCGAACTTCTGCATGGTGCTCTCTCTTTCGTCTGTACCGGGCGCTTTCGTTGCCCCGGCTGGTTTCTGACAAGGGAAAAGCTACGTTGCGTTTGTGGATGTGGCAACGGTGGCGTTGCGTGGATTGGGGGTTTGTGCAGGTCAGGCGCGTGAATTCATTGCAACGAGTCGAGTTTTAACGCAACAGGTGGGGGCCTGTTCGTTGCAATGGATGGAAAGTTAAGGCTATGCTGAGGGTGACCAGGAGCACGATCGGGGACGGAGAGCGCGATGCCGGGAGGCAGACTCACTCAGCAGGAACGCCAGCAGATCGCGCTGGGCATGGCCGACGGCCTCGCCTACGCGGAGATCGCCAGGCGCCTCGACCGGCCGACTTCGACGATCACGCGTGAGGTCATGCGCAACGGCGGCCCCGCCGCCTACCGCGCCGACCTCGCCCACCGCGCCACCGAACGCCGCGCCCACCGCCGCCGGAAGGCCACGCCCCGGGCCCCCGGCGCGGCCCCGCAGGAAAACGGGCGCGACGCCGAGGCGGTGCGCGAGTACGAGGAGACGTTCACCACCGTCTTCATGCAGTCGGGCCTGCCCAAGATGACGGCCCGGGTGCTGGCCGGCCTCTACACCACCGACGCCGGCAGCCTCACCGCCTCCGAACTCGCCGCGCGCCTCCAGGTCAGCCCGGCGTCCATCTCCAAGGCCGTCTCGTTCCTCGAAAGCCAGGGCCTCATCCGCCGGGAGCGCGACGAACGCCGCCGCGAACGCTACGTCGTTGACGACGACGTCCTGTACCAGTCCACGATGGCCGGTGCCCGCTCCACCGCCCACCTCGGCGAGGTCGCCCGGCAGGGCGTGGACATCCTCGGCCCCGGCACCCCGGCCGCCGCCCGCCTGGAGAACATCGCCCGCTTCGTCGAGTTCGTCTCCGAAGGCATCGCCCGCGCCGCGGACCAGGCCCGCGAAATCCTCCACACCAAACCGGCCCCGGCCCCGGACGCCCCCGCCGGCCCGTCGCAGCCGTAACCCGTGCCGTGGGCGTCATCCAGGGCGAGCAGTGGCGCGGCCTCGCCGTGCGCTACGGCAAGACCTCCTGGTCCTACCGGGCAGCCGTCGCTCAAAGATGGAGTTCGGTCTCCCAGGCTTCGAACGGTGGCTCGACCCGAAAGCCCGGGTCGCAGCACGCCCGAATCCACTGTGCGACCCGGTACTGGGCGTCCGCGTCATTCAGCACCATGCCGTCTGCATCGACTTGGAGCACGTTGCCGTAGATGGCGAAGACCTGCTCCAGCGACGAGCCGGAGTGAAAGACGGTTGAGCGGTAGTCGACCCCATCGAGCAACTCGACGTCGATGGTGCCGTTCGCCAAGTAGAAGGCGAAAAGCCGAAGCGAAGCGCGCACGTCGACAGGGAGATGGTTCACGGAAGCATCGTGCACGACGGCAGCGGCCTGGTGGGGCTGGTGAGGTGCTCGGCCGTCATCCCGGGGCACTTATCCGCCGCCCTACGCCCCACGCCGGTTGCGGCAGCTGCCGGCTCCCCGCCGGCCCAGGCCGGAGGGACCGGTCTCCTTACGCGCCCGCATCCGTGACGGCAGGAGTACGGCGCCCAGCCGCCCACCCCTCCCCCTGCTGCCAGCCTGTATCCCACGGCACATCGGTCTGTACTGTCGACGGCAACGCCTCGCCCAGGTCGAGGACCGGCGGGTTGCTGCATCAGCAGCGGCGGGCTCAGTGGGAACTACAGGGCGGGCCAGGGCCGTTGGGGGTGCACGAGGAGGATGATGCATGTCCAAATGGCTGATCATCGCTGTGGAGACGGTTACCGGCGAAGGCGCGGCGGCGGCGCCTCACGAGCGGACCGTGCTGCTTCGTTCGTTGAGCGGGAACAGGACCCGGGAGCAGGCGCTCGTGGAGTTGCGGAAGGAGGCCAAGAAGTACAAGCCCGCTTCCTTCAAGAGCGCATCGCTCGTCGTGGGGCGGGACAGCGACGGGTCCTTCTGGATTCTGCCGAAGAACGGCAAGGGGGATGCCCGGTGCAACGTCCGGCTCATCGAGCAGGTGCATCCCTGACCTGACCTGAGGTGAGGCGAGTGGAAGGGGGTGGGCCCGGGGCCCACCCCCTTTCCGTTAGTCGAACCAGCGTGCCCGGGCCAGTTCCTCCGTGCGGTTCGGGTCTTCCAGGAGGGCCGCGGCTTCGAAGCGGCGGGACCAGGTGCCGGCTGCCCAGGCGAGGCCCGCTGCCACGCCTTCCAGAGTGGCGGCGTGCAGGGTGCCGTCCGGGGTCAGGCGCCAGTCCAGGTCGACGCCGTCGATGGTGAGTTCCTCGTGTTCGACGTAGGTGGACGGGGCGCCCGGCAGGAGGGTCCGGACGCCCTCGGGGACCTCGCGGAGCTCGCCCTCGTCCGTGGGGACGGCCGTGGTCAGGGCGTCGCTGAGGCGGCGGACCTGGAGGAGGTCGGCCAGGTCGGCCGCGCGGGAGGGCGGCACCGGCAGCAGGGCGTGGCCGGAGGCCAGGGGGAGGAGGTCGGGGGCGTCGGCCACCAGCGCGTCCGCCGCGTCGACCACGCGGACCTCGCCGTCGACGACGGCCCGCAGTTCGTCCGGGAGGGTGACCTGGTCCGGGTCGAGTCGGGCGAGGAGGCCGTAGAGGGCGTGCAGCTGGGGCGCGGTGACGGGCAGGGACGGGTCGGCCAGGCGGGAGAGGAGTTCGGCCGCGCCGCCCGGTTCGTCCAGGAGGGCCGCCGCGGACGTGCGGACGCCGAGCGCGCGCAGTACCTGCTCGTCGGCGAGGCCCGCCGCGTCGGCCGCTTCGTAGAGGCCCTGCAGGAGCGGGTCGCCGCCCGCCACGCGCAGGCCCGCGGGGCGGCGTCCGTCGAGAACGGGGTGGCCGCGCAGCCACCAGGCGGTGTACGGGCGGACGGATTCGGTGGTGCCGTCGGGCAGCAGGATGCGTACGGGCGTGGTGAGGGCGTCGCGCAGGGGCGGCTGGGCGAGGAGGGCGAGGGCCTCCGGCCAGGCGTCGTCGTCGACGAGGTCGAGGTCGCGGACGGCGACGATCTCCGTCGCCACGGGCGGCACGGGCGTGTCGGGCAGGCGGTCGAGGACGTCCTCGCACCAGACGTCGACCGCGTCGAGCAGGCCGGCGTCGTCGGGTTCGGCGAAGTCGCCGTCGCGCGGTTCGAGTTCGTCGGGGTCGAGGACGACGTCCGTGGCGCGGACGAGCGCGAAGCCGGCCATGACGCCGACGGCGGTGAGCGGCTGCTCGCCCCACCGTTCGGCGAGGGCGGCGTCGCACGCGGCGAGTTCGCCGGGCCTGATGACGCGCTCGAACGCGCTGCCGGGCAGGACGAGTTCGCCGGCGGGGGCGAGCTCGCCGTCCTCGTCGGGCAGGGCGAGGGCGCCGAGCCACGGCTCGTCGCCGGGGGCGAGGTCGGCGTCGCGCACGAGGCCGAGGACGACCTCGGCGAGGGCGTCCGCGTCGAGCGCGTCCTCGTCCCACACCTCGTCGGCGTCGAGGGAGGCGGCCACCGCGGCCCGCACCTGCGGGGTGGTGAGGACGGCCCGGGGCGAGGACGGGGTGGCGCCGAGCTTCTCCAGGAGCGGGTGCGCGGCGTCGGGGTGGGCGACCTTCAGGCCCAGGCGGGAGAGCCGCTCGGAGTCCGTGCCGTCCGGCGGCGGGAGCAGCACCTGCCGCGGGCCGATGGCCGTACGGCCGTCCGCGAGGGGCACGGGCAGGCCGCTGAGGCGGTCCGGGTCGACGCCGGCGAGGCTGTCGTAGAGCCGCTGCCACCAGGACGGGGCGCGCTCGATGCCGGCGAGGCGGTCGACGACCTCGCCGAGCGAGGCGCGCGCGACGCCGAGGGAGCGCAGCTCGGGGCGGCGCTCCAGGCCGGCGGGCAGCAGGCTGGGGAAGAGCTCGCCGAGGACGGCGACGGTCTCGGCGCCCGCGCCCTCGACGACCTCGGCGTCGACGGGCCGCAGCGCGTACGGCTCACCGCTGGGGCCGCCCGGGCCGCCGAGCCCGGTCCCCGCGAACGGGTCGTCCCACGTGTCCGCGTCCGGCGCGGCGTCGGGGGCGGCGGCCGGCTGCGGCGTCTGCCGGGCCGCGTCCGGGCCCTCGGTCCACGGAATGCCCTCCACGCCGCCGCTCTGCGGCGCGGCCGGCTCCTGGGCGGGGCTCCCGGCCGCGCTCGGCAGGAACGCGACGCCCGGCAGCCGGTCCAGGATCCGGCGGCGCAGCTCCGCGTCCAGCGCGCCCTGCGCCAGCGGGGAGGGCACGAGGTCGAGCGTGCCGGGGCCGACCGGGTGCCAGCCGCGCAGCAGCTGCGCGTACGACTCGGCCGCGCGCTCGGTGAGGAAGTCGGTGAGGGCGCCGGGCGCGGCGTGGCGGCGCGTGGGCTCCAGCGGGAACGTGGCGACGAGCAGCGCCGGTACGCCCAGCGGCTCGTCGGTCGGCGTCGGCGCGTGCACGACGGGCGCGGTGCCGGGGCGTACGGGCGCGCCGTCCTCGCCCACCGGCACGGCCCACATGACCGACCAGTGCGGGCGCAGGCGCTCCTCCACGGGCCGGTCGGCGAGCAGGGCGGCGTCCAGGGCCCCGGACGCGCGCTCGGTCCGCCAGCGGGCCGTGGTGCCGCGCGCGGAGTCGTCCACGAGGACGTACGGGCCCTCCTGGCGGCGCGTCAGGGTCCGTACGGTCCCGTCCGTCTCGACGACGACCTCGGACAGGCCCGGCAGCGTCAGCAGCAGCGCGTCGTCGACGCCGGCCAGCAGACGGGAGGTCAGGTCCTCGGCGGCGCCGTCGCGCAGGGGCAGCACGACGACCGTGTCGTAGCCGTCCGGGGCGCTGCCCTCGGCGGGCAGCGGGAGCCTCAGCAGCGGCACGTGGCCCTCGCGGCGGCGGATCTCCTCCTCCAGGGCGGGGGCCCGGACGGCCTCGCGCGCCGCCAGCGCCCTCGCCTCCGCGAGGGACCAGCGCACGCCGCCCGAGCGGCCGACGACGGCCGGCTCGTCACTGACCGCCAGCACCGCGGAGAAGCCCACGCCGAACCGGCCGACGCTGCCGGCACCGCCGGAGGCACCCGGAGCGCCCGGCGCGGCGGCCTTCTCCTCCTCGCGCTTGGCCGAGGCCCGCAGGGTGGCCAGGGACTCGACGCCCGCGGCGTCCAGAGGCGCCCCGGTGTTCGCCGCGGCCAGCACGGCCGGGCGGCCGCCGCGGGCCGCGTGCAGGGTCAGCCGCAGGCGGCCGGGGACGCCCGCGCGGGCGGCGGCGTCGGCGGCGTTCTGGGCGAGCTCGACGACGAGGCGGTCGCGGTAGCCGCCGAGGGCGAGGTCCTCCTCGGCGTTGGCGTCCTCCCGGAAGCGGGCCGGCGACGCCGCCCAGGCGTCCAGCACGCCGCGCCGCAGGCGGGCGGTCCCGAACGGATCCGCGCCTTCGGCCGCGCCTCGCACCATTGCCGTGCCGCTCACGTGTCGTCTCCTGCCGCCGGTGGGTGTTCCTACGGCAGAACGTACCGCGCGGCGGTGACAGACCGCCGGTGCCCTACCCATGGGTGGCCACCGCACGGCAGGGCGGGGCCGTATCGCGCCGGGGCGCTCGTCCTCAAACGCCGGACGGGCTGGGTAGTGCTTGGGTCTGTACGTCAGCGGACCGCATCGGCGGCCCGGGTCTCGCCGGGGACGAGCCCGTGGGGCGTGGAGGACGGGCGCGGCCCCCGCGGGAACGGCCCGCACCCGGCGAGCGGCAGGGGCCGCAATCGCCGGACGGGCTGGATGGTGCTTGGGCCTGTAAGTCAGCGGACCGCATCGGCAGCCCGGTCTCGCCGCGGTCGAGCCCGTGGGGTGTGGAGGACGGGCGCGGCCCCCGAGGGAACGGCCCGCCCCCGGCGAGCGGCAGGGGCCGCAATCGCCGGACGGGCTGGGTAGTGCTTGGGCCCGCACGTCAGCGCACTGCATCGGCGGGCCGGCCTTGCCGCGGACGAGCCCGGGGCGTGGAGGACGGGCGCCGCCCCCGTGGGAACGGCCCGCCCCCGGCGAGCGGCAGGAGTCGCAGGGGCAGCAGCCTGCCTACGAGTGGCCGAGTTCCTCGTCTTCCTCGGCGCCGGCCGGCTCGGAACGCAGCTGCAGGGGATCGACGAGCGTCTCGTCGATCACCGGCGGCGCCGGCCGCGGCGGCTTCGGCATGACCGCGGCTTCGGAGTGCCCGCCGCAGCCGTACGACAGGGAGACGACGTGCCCGTCCGCCGGACCGAACTCGTTGGCGCAGACGCCGAACGCCTGTCCGAGGGAGCCGCCGATCGGCACGAGGAAGCCGCAGCTGACGCACGACGCCGGGGCGGCCTGCGCCATGGGCGTCTTCGCGCCGTGGGACTCGTCCCAGCGGTCGGCGGCGGTGTGCAGCCCGTAGCGCGAGAGGACGCGGGCGCGCCGCATCCCGAGCTCCTCGGCGACGGCCGCGATCGTGCCGCGCACCGGGACGGCCGGCTGGGCGGCGGGGGAGCCGGGGACGACGTCGGCGTCCTCGGCCTCGGCGAGGCGGCCCATCTCCTCGGAGACGGCGGAAGCGGCGGAGGCGGCGGAGTTCGGCGGCGGGACGTCCTCGCCGCTCCAGCCGGGCGCGAGGCGCAGGTCCTCGGCGTCGGTGGGCAGCAGGTCGCCCGGGCCCATGTCACCGGGGCGCAGCCGCTCGCTCCAGGGGACCCACTCGGGGGCCATGAGGGCGTCGGGGCCGGGCAGCAGGACCGTCTCGTCGAGGGTGACGTTCTTGGCGCGGGAGGCGCGGGCGACGGTGACGGCCCAGCGCCAGCCGCGGTAGGCCGGGTCGAGGCAGAGGAAGGAGTGGGTGACGACGCGGTCCCCGTCGGCCACGGCCTGGACATGCTCGCCGACCGTGCCGGGCAGCGCGGCCTCCTCGGCCGCAGCACGGGCCAGGTCGACCGCCTCGGCGCACAGGCGGTCCGGGGTACGGCTTCGCATCGCAGCACTCACAAGAATCGATTCTCTCTTCCACGCCGTCTCACGAGTGCGCCAGCCGATCGGCCGGGTCGGCGGACGGAGCGGACCTCAGGACCGCGTCGACGTCCGCGCCCGAACGGCCTCGGGCACACCTAGTCACTCCCATTCTGCGGGATCGAGACTCGGAGCGCGGCCAAGAACGACCGCCGGTGGCGCGCTACGCACGCTACCCCGCTCGGAGCCACCGGGGATAGCCGGGCCGCGGCGAGCCCCCTGCCCGCCGGGCCGGGAGGGGGCGCTCGCGGGCCCGGTGCGGCCCGCGGCGGCGGCGAAAGTGCCCTGCCCGGTGCGAGTTGGGGCAGTATGGCGTGGTGGGAGCCATCCGGTCGGTCGAGGGCGGTCCGCTGCGCCGTACGGCCCGGGGCGCCGGCCGTGTGCTGCGCGCCCCGTTCGCGGCTGCCGCGCGGGGCGTGCGCAGGGCGACACACGCGCACGGCGCGGGCGAGTCGGGGCTGGGCAAGCTGATCGAGCTGCACGCGGTGAATTCCGCGGGCGACATGCTGATCACGGTCGCACTGGCGTCCACGGTGTTCTTCTCGGTCCCCACGGACCAGGCGCGCGGCCGGGTGGCCCTCTACCTGGCGGTCACGATGGCGCCCTTCACTCTCCTGGCCCCGGTGATCGGGCCGCTGCTCGACCGGCTCCCGCACGGCCGCCGCGCGGCCATGGCGGGCGCGATGCTGACGCGGGCGCTGCTCGCGCTGACGATGTCGGGGGCGGTGGCGAGCGGCGGTCTGGAGCTCTATCCGGCGGCGCTCGGCGTCCTGGTGGCCTCGAAGGCGTACGGGGTGGTGCGCTCGGCCGTCGTGCCGCGGCTGCTGCCACCGCGGATCTCGCTGGTGAAGGCCAATTCGCGGGTGACCCTCGGCGGGCTGCTGGCCACGGGAGTGGCGGCCCCGCTCGGCGCGGGGCTGCACCGGCTGGGACCGGAATATCCGCTCTACGGGGCCTTCGTCGTGTTCGTCCTGGGCACGGTCCTGTCCTTCTCGCTCCCGCACAAGGTCGACTCGGCGAAGGGCGAGGCGCGGGCCCGGCTGGTTTCGGGGGAGCATCTGCCGGGCCGCCCCCGGCGACCGCGCACGGCGAAGAGCGCCACGAGCATCAGGGGCGGATGGAACGGCAGGATCGGAAGAAACGGGAAGAACGGAAGGAATGGTAGGAACGGGAAGAACGGCAACAAGAAGAGCAGGCAGCCCAGGCCCCCCGGCCTCCGCACCGTCGGCAGCTCCGTCCTGCACGCCCTGCAGGCCAACAGCGCCATGCGCATGCTCTCGGGCTTCCTCACCTTCTTCCTTGCCTTCCTCCTGCGCGTCCACCCGCTCGGCGGCCTGAGCCCGGCCTTCTCCCTCGGCGTCGTCGCCGTCGCCGCGGGCGCGGGCAACGCCCTGGGCACGGCCATAGGCGCACTGCTGCGCTCGCGCGGCCCGGAGAAGACGATCGCGCTGGTGCTGACGATGTCGCTCGGCGCGACGGTGGCCGCCGCCGTGTTCTACGGGGCCTTGTTCGTGGTGGTCGTGGCGGCCGTCGCCGGCATCTCCCAGGCGCTGGGGAAGCAGTCGCTGGACTCCCTCATCCAGCGCGACGTGCCGGAGGAGGTGCGCACCTCGGCGTTCGCCCGCTCCGAGACGCTGCTGCAGATGTGCTGGGTGGTCGGCGGGGCCGTGGGCATCGTCCTGCCGCTGAACGGAACCCTGGGCATGGCGGTCGCCGCCACGGTCCTCGCGCTGGGCGCCGCGACAGCCGTACGGGGTCTGCTGAGCGCGGCACGGCGTGGCTCGGCGCACCCCCGCGTGGCCTGACCTGGGCGGCCCGATAGCCTGCCCGCATGACCGCTGCGATTTTCCGGGGCAAGCGCCGCCGCGCCGCTGCCGCTGTCGGCGCCGTGGCCTTCGGGCTCGTCGCCCTTTCCGCCTGCGACAAGCCGACGCCGCTGGCGACGGTGACCGTCGGCTCGACCACCGTGACGACCGAGGCCGCCTGCTTCGAGAAGGGCAAGGAGCTCGACCGCGGCGCCCTCGACAAGTGCATGGCCGACAAGTCCATCAAGTCCGTCAAGGTCCAGCCGGGCGACAAGGTCCGCGTGGGCGTCGAGCCCGACATGGCCGAGCAGGGCTGGATCGTGGTGGGCAACGGGCAGCAGCAGACCAACCAGCTGAAGCAGACCTACACCTCCCTCGACGGCGAGCAGCTCTTCGTCAACCGGATGGCGCAGCGCCTGGAGAAGACCGCGGTGCTGTCGGTCATCACCAAGGACGGCGTGTGGAACGTCAAGCTCGAACTGGACAAGGGCTGACGGACCGGCGGTCCCGCTGATGCGTGTCCTCGTCGTCACCGCCGTCGACGCCGAGCGCGACGCGATCGTGCGCGGCGCCTCGGCGGCCGGCCCCGCCGGCTCCACCGGCACGGGCGAACCGGTCGAGTTCGCCGTGCCGGGCTTCGTGCTGCGCCGGCCCGCCCCGGTCCCCGAACCGCTGGTGATCGACGCGCTGGCCGCCGGCGTGGGCCCGGCCGCAGCCGCTGCCGGCGCGGCCACGGCCCTGACGGCCGCGGCGCTCTCCGGCAGCCCGTACGGCCTGGTGGTCTCCGCGGGCATCGGCGGCGGCTTCACGGGCCCCGGCCGCAGCGCGGCCGTGGGGTCGGTCGTCGTGTCCGACGCGATCGTGGCGGCGGACCTGGGCGCCGAGACGCCCGCGGGCTTCGTGCCCGTGACGGACCTGGGCTTCGGCACGGTGGAGCACCGGCCGCCCGCGGCGCTGGTGCGCGCCGTGGCCGAGGCGGCCGGGGCGCAGCGCGGTGACGTGCTGACGGTCTCCACGGTGACCGGCACCGCCGAGCGGGCCGCGGCCCTGGTGGCCGCGCGGCCCGCGGCGCTCGCCGAGGCCATGGAGGGCTTCGGGGTGGCCGAGGCGGCGGCCGCGCACGGCGTGCCCGCCCTGGAGATCCGGGCCGTCTCCAACCCCGTCGGCCCGCGCGACCGTGCCGCGTGGCGCATCGGCGACGCCCTGGAGGCCCTCTCCGGTGCCTCCGCCGCCCTGCGGGAAGCGCTGCGGGCGGCTCCTCCCGAGACGTGGAGCGCCCCCGAGGCGTGGCGCACCTCCGAGACGTGGAGCACCTCCGAGACTGGGAGCACCTCATGAGCGAGCCCCTGAAGATCGCCTATTCGCCCTGCCCGAACGACACGTTCGTCTTCGACGCCTGGGCGCACGGCCGGGTCCCCGGAGCGCCCGCCCTGGACGTCACGTTCGCCGACATCGACATCACCAACGCGATGGCCGAGCGCGGCGAGTTCGACGTCCTGAAGGTCTCCTACGCGGTCCTGCCGTGGGTGCTGGACGAGTACGCCCTGCTGCCGGCCGGCGGAGCGCTGGGCCGCGGCTGCGGGCCGCTCGTGCTCACGCGGGAGGCCGGCAGTGCCGCGTCGCTCGCGGGGAAGACGGTGGCGGTGCCGAGCGAGCGCTCGACGGCGTACCTGCTCTTCCGGCTGTGGGCCGCCGCGGAGGTGCCGGGCGGGGTCGGCGAGGTGGTCGTCCTGCCGTTCCACGAGATCATGCCGGCCGTGCGGGACGGCAAGGTGGACGCGGGCCTGGTCATCCACGAGGCGCGCTTCACGTACGGGAACTACGGCCTGCACTGCCTGGCCGACATGGGCGAGCACTGGGAGAACACCACCGGCCTGCCCATCCCGCTGGGAGCCATCATCGCCAAGCGCTCGCTGGGCGCGGAGCGGCTGCGCGAACTGGCGGACGCGGCACGGACGTCCGTGCGGATGGCGTGGGACGACCCGGAGGCCTCGCGGCCGTACGTGCTGGAGCACGCGCAGGAGATGGACCCGAAGGTCGCCGACCAGCACATCGGGCTCTACGTCAACGAATTCACGGCCGGCCTCGGGGAGAACGGCTATGCGGCGGTCCGCGGGCTGCTCACCCGGGCCGCGGCCGAGGGGCTCGTACCGCCCCTCGGCCCGGACGCGCTGGCTTTCGTCTGAGCGCGTCCGGGCCGGGCTTGCCTCAGACGTCCAGCTGGTCGGCGACCGCGCGCAGCATGCCGGCGATCTTGGCGCCGTGGACCTTGTCGGGGTAACGGCCGCGCTCGAGCTGCTGCGTGACGTTCTCCAGGAGGGTGGTGAGGTCCTGGACGATCGACGCCAGCTCGTCGGGCTTGCGGCGCTGGGCGGCGGCGACCGAGGGCGTGGGATCGAGCAGCATCACCGACAGCGCCTGGTCACCCCGCTGACCGGCCACGACACCGAATTCCACCCGCTGACCGGGCTTGAGGGAATCGACCCCGTCCGGGAGCACCGAGGAGTGCACGAAGACGTCTCCGCCGTCGTCGCGGGAGAGAAAGCCGAAGCCCTTCTCGCTGTTGAACCACTTGACCTTGCCGGTAGGCACGTCTGTCCTCGTCCTCGTATCTCGTCGGAAATGGGGAACTGATGGGGAGACCGCCGGAAACCACCTGTCATCGATGGCAATCGACGGAAAAACAGCTCTTGATAGCACTACAGCGGGTCGCAAGACCCGCTACCCCCCAAGGCTAATGGTCCCGGGCCCGGTGACAAGATGTCCCCGGCCCCACCCCACGCCCAGGCATCTACCCTGGTCGGGTGAGTAGCGAAACGCCCCGGGCCGGGGATCTGCTGGTACGCATCGGCGCCATCGTCTTCCTCGTCGGCGCGGTGGCCACCCTGGCGACGGTCGCCCCGCTGTTCCTGGGCGCCGACCCGCTGCCTCCCGCAGCGTACTTCGTCTGCATGCTGATGGGGGTGGGATTCCTCATCGCGGGAGCCGGGGTGCTGCGGTCGATCGCCGAGCAGCGCCGTCAGGCGCGCGCCGCCTCCGCCGCGGGCCCGGCCGCGGCCAGGTAACCGCGCAGCCAGGCGGGGAAGTCGGCGAGGCCGGGCAGGACGACGTCCGCGCCGGCCGCCCGCAGCTCCTCCGCCCCGCAGGGCCCTGTCGTCACGGCCACCGACAGCGCGCCGGCCGCCCGCGCGCCGCGGACGTCCCCGACGTGGTCGCCCACGTAGACGTCCGCGCCGTGCTCGCGCAGCGCGCCCGCCTTGGCCTCCGCCCACAGCGAGCCGACGAGCACGTCCGGTTCGATGCGCAGGTGGTCGAGGTGGAGACGGGCGTTGCGGGCGTTCTTGGCGGTGACGACGACCGCCTGCCCGCCCAGTTCGCGCACCGCGGCCACGGCCTCGCGGGCGCCCGGCAGGGCGGGCGAGGGCGCGATGCCGTGCTCCGGGTACGCGGCCACGTAGAGGGCGGCGGCCTCGGCGACGCGCTCCTTCGGGAACCAGTGGGCGAGCTCCTGCTCCAGCGGCGGCCCGATCCGGCTGACGACGAGGTCGATGTCGATGGCCGTGCCGGTGGCGGCGACCAGCGAGGCGTACGCGGCCCGGATGCCCGGGCGGGAATCGACCAGCGTGAGGTCCAGGTCGAAGCCGACCGTGAAGCGGGGCGTGCGCGCGGCGGAACTCATGCACCCCATTGTGCCGGGGCACACCTCCCGCCCCGGCCCGTCCCGGCCCCCTACGTACACTTAGCCTGCCCTAACCGCACCATTCCGGCCGTCCGGCCGCCCGAAACCAGCGTGGAAGCGATGTCAGCCGCCGTCCCGATCAGCAGTCCCGGATCCTCCCTGGTCCGGCGCCGCATCGGCTGGACGGCGGCCGCGGCCGCCGTCCTGCTGGTCGCGGTACTCCTCAGCCTCGCCGTGGGCGCCCGCCCGGTCGCCCCGGACCGCGTCCTCGACGCCCTGCTGCACGGCGGGGACGACAGGGACGCCGTCGTCGTCCGCGAGATGCGGCTGCCGAGGACCCTCGTCGGCCTGATGGTCGGCGCCGCCCTCGCCCTGGCGGGCACGGCCCTGCAGGGCATCACCCGCAACCCCATCGCCGACCCGGGCGTGCTCGGCATCAGCCACGGCGCGGCCGTCGGCGTCGTCCTGGCGATCATGCTGGCCGGCGTGGAGAGCCTCACGGGCTACGTGTGGTGGGCGTTCGCGGGCGCCGGCATCGCCTCCGTCGCCGTCTACGCCGTCGCCTCGCGCGGCCGCGGCGGCGCCTCCCCGGTCAAGCTCGCGCTGGCCGGCGCCGCGATCAACGCCCTGCTTGTGTCGGTGACCACGGCCGTGCTCACCACCCAGGCGTCCGTCCTGGACAAGTTCCGCTTCTGGCAGGTCGGCTCGCTCTCCGCGAGCGACGCGGAGCTGGCGGGCCGGATCTGGCCGTTCCTGCTGGCCGGAGCCGTGCTGGTGCTGTCCGTGGCCCGCGGCCTGGACGCGCTCGCCCTCGGCGAGGACGTCGCCAAGGGCCTCGGGCAGAACGTCGCGGCCGTCCGCATCACCGGCGGGCTGGGCGCCACCGTCCTCACCGGCGCCGGCGTGGCCGCCGCCGGGCCCATCGCCTTCGTCGGCCTGGCCGTGCCGCACATCGCCCGCGCGCTCGTCGGCGGCGACCACCGCTGGCTGCTGCCCCTGTCCGCGCTCCTCGGCCCGGCCGTCCTGCTCTCCGCCGACACCGCGGGCCGCGTGTTCTTCCCGCCGGGCGAGGTCCCGGCCGGAGTCATGACCGCCCTCATCGGCGTCCCGTTCCTCATCGCCCTCGTCCGCCGGAAGCGGGTGGCCGCCGCATGAGCACCACCCTCCACGGCCGCGGCGCCCGCCCGGCCGGCTACGCCCTCGTCCGCGCCGGACGCGGCTCCTTCCTCGTCCACCGGCGCGCCACCGCCGTCGCCACCGCCCTGGCCGTGCTGCTCGCCGCCGCGTGCCTGGCCTACCTGTGCACCGGCAAGTCGTTCACGCCACCCGGCGAGGTGCTGAAGGTCCTCCTCGGCGAACCCTCGCGCGACGAACTCGTCGTCGGCACGCTCCGGCTGCCGCGCATGACGGTCGGCATCCTGGTGGGCCTCGCCTTCGGCGTCTCCGGCGCGCTCATCCAGACCGTCGCCCGCAACCCGCTCGCCAGCCCCGACATCATCGGCGTCACCCAGGGCGCGAGCGCCCTCACCGTCGGCGCCATGACCTTCGGCGTCACCTCGTACGCCGCCCTGCCCTACGTGTCCGTCGCCGGCGGCCTCCTCGCCGCCGCCCTCGTCTACGCGTTCGCGTGGCGCGGCGGCCTGCACGCCACCCGCTTCGTCCTCATCGGCATCGGCTTCGCCGTCGCCCTGCGCTCCGTCACCCACCTGTTCATGACCAAGGGCGACTACCTCGTCGCCCAGCGGGCCCAGGTGTGGATGAGCGGCTCCCTCAACGGCCCCGGCTGGGACGAGGCCGCGCCCCTCGCTCTCGCCCTGCTCGCCCTCGCACCCTTCGTGGGCTGGGCCGCCCGGGCGCAGCGCACCGTCTCCCTGGACGACGACACGGCGACCGCGCTGGGCGTGCGCCTGAACCGGGTGCGCTGCGGGCTCGCCCTCCTCGGCGTCGTCCTCGCGTCGATCGCCACCGGCGCTGCCGGGCCCGTCGACTTCGTGGCGCTGCTCGCCCCGCAGCTGGCCCGCCGCATGACGCGCACCGCCCAGATCCCGCTGCTCTCCTCGGCGCTGACGGGCGCGGTCATCGTGGTGGTCGCGGACCTGCTGGGCCGCAAGCTCCTGGAGCCGACCCAGCTGCCCGTGGGCGTGCTGACCGCCGCCGTCGGCGCCCCGTACCTGATCTGGCTCATCGTCAAGGGCCACAGCACCCGCCGCACCGGAGGAACAGCGTGACGAAGAGCGAGCCGGTCCCGGACAGCACGGTGAAGAGCGAGCCGGACCGGGACAGCACGGTGAAGAGCGAGCCGGTCCCGGACAGCACCGTGAACGGCGGGCAAGGCGCCCCGGCCGGCAGCCGCCTCGCCGCCCGCGACCTGACCCTCGCCTACGAGGACCGCACCGTCGTCGACGGCCTCGACCTGGCCGTCCCCGACGGGGAGGTCACCATCGTCATCGGCCCCAACGCGTGCGGGAAGTCCACGCTGCTGCGCGCCCTCGGCCGGCTGCTGAAGCCCGTCCGCGGCACGGTCCTGCTCGACGGCCAGGAACTCGCCCGGATACCCACCCGCACGATCGCCCGGTCGCTCGGCCTGCTGCCGCAGACCCCCGTGGCGCCCGAGGCCATCACCGTCGCCGACCTCGTCGCCCGCGGCCGCCAGCCGCACCAGCGCTGGTGGCAGCAGTGGTCGGAGGCCGACGAGCGGGCCGTCGCGGACGCCATGGCCCGTACGGACACGGCCGGACTCGCCGAACGCGCCGTGGACGAACTCTCGGGCGGCCAGCGGCAGCGCGTGTGGATCGCCATGGCGCTCGCCCAGGAGACCGACCTGCTGCTCCTGGACGAGCCGACAACGTACCTCGACATCGCCCACCAGGTCGAGGTCCTCGACCTCGTGCGCCGCCTCAACCGCGAGCGCGGCCGCACCGTCGTCGCCGTGCTGCACGACCTCAACCAGGCGGCGCGCTACGCCGACCACCTGGTCGCGATGAAGGCGGGCCGGATCGTCGCCCAGGGCCGCCCGGCGGAGATCGTCACGGCGGATCTGGTGCGCGAGGTCTTCGGACTGGAGTCGGTGGTGGTTCCGGACCCCGTGACGGGCAGTCCTCTGGTGGTGCCGGGACAGCCGTGGGAGGCCGTCCCGGCCGACGCACGGGCCGGCAGCACGGCCGTCTGAGCTTCCCGGCCTTTCACGGGGCAGCACGGGGGAGCTCATCGCTCGTCGTGAGCTCCTCCCCACGAAAGGCCGGGACATGAACCGACACCGCCGCCGCTCTCTCCTTGCCGCGGCCGTCCTCCTGACGGCCGCCGCCCTCGGACCCCTCCTGTCCGCCTGCACCTCCGGCTCCGGTGACGGTCCGGGCGGCGGCACGCACCTGGTGCGCACGGCCATGGGCGAGGTGAAGGTCAAGAAGCACCCGCAGCGCGTGGTCGTCCTGGACACGGCCGAGCTCGACTCCGCCGTCACGCTCGGCATACGGCCCGTCGGCGCCACCCGGGCCGACACCGCCTCCGGCTTCCCCGAGCACCTGCCGCCGGACGGCGTCCGCGGCACCCGGGACGTCGGCCGGATCGGCGCTCCCGACCTGGAGGCCGTCGCCGCCCTCGAACCCGACCTCATCCTCACCAACAAGGACCGCGACGCCCAGCGCTACGACGAGCTGTCGAAGATCGCCCCCACCGTGATGACGGCCGCGACGGGCTACCCCTGGAAGGACAACTTCCGCACCCACGCCGAGGCGCTCGGCAAGACCGCCGAGGCCCGCAAGGCCGCCGCCGCGTACGAGGCCCACGCCCGCGAGGTCACCGCCGCGCTCGGCGGCACCGAGCGGGCCGCGGCGCTGAAGGTGAACGTCGTGCGGTTCGTGGAGGGCGCAGCCATCCGGATCTACGGCCGGAAGAACTTCATCGGCACCGTCCTGCAGGACGCGGGGCTGGGCCGGCCCGCCGTCGCCGACCGCGCGAAGGACGGCTTCTCCTACGACGTCGGCCCCGAACAGATCGACCAGGCCGACGCGGACGCCCTCTTCACCTCCGTCTACGGCGACCCCGACCGCGCCCGGGTGCCGCGGACCACGGGCAGCGCGCTGTGGAAGGGCATGAAGGCCGTACGGGAGGGCCGGACGTTCAAGGTCGACGACCGGCTGTGGATCCAGGGCATCGGCTACACGGCGGCGAACCGTGTCCTGGACGAACTGAGGGCGCACTTGGCGGACTGACGCGCTGCGCACCCGGGGGCCTGACGCGGGGTCACCCCGGCCGCCGGGACCGCCACACCACGAACATCGCGGAGCCGACGGCCGCGGCCCGCAGCACCCACGGCCAGGTGTCCGACATCGCCGCGCCCAGGCCGCCCTCGGGCACGGGGTCGCCCCAGCGGCCCTCCGTACGCCCCCACAGCCAGACGATTCCGGCGGCCACGACGAGCCCGGGCACGCCCATCACGGCCCACTTGGACTCGCTGTGCGAGAGCTTGCGGGTCAGATAGGCGAGGGCCCAGCCGACCGCGAGCACGATCCAGTTGCCGAGCACGGCGCCCACGAGCAGGATCAGGGCCACGAGCAGGAGCAGCGGGGGGACGGGGGCGCCGTCGGCGCGCCGGAACAGGGTCGCGCGCTGCGCGCCGTCCTCCTCCGCGTACTCGTCCACGCCCTCCGAGCCTTCCCTGCCGTGCTCGCCCTGCCGGCCGCCCGGCCCGGGAGTGCCTTCGGAGGGCTCCCGGTCGCCGGGGAGCGGGGGTGGCTTCAGTATGTCGGGGATCTCGATGCCGCCGGTGAACCCGTGGACCGTGCCGCGCGCCGCGCCGTGCGCGCCCTCCGCGCCGGCGTACGGGGAGGCGTCGACGCGCCACCAGTCCGGCATGTCACCGGCGTCGGCACCGACCGGGGCGGCCGGGTGCTCGGGCGCGGCGTACGAGGCCGGGCCGGGGCCGGCGGGGGCCGTTGCCGCCCGGGCGGGCTCGCCCTCGCGGCGCGGGGCGGGAACCCTGCTGCCGCGCTCGCGGCCCGGCCTCGTGGAGGCTGCGGAGCCTGTGGCCGTGGTTCCGGCGGGCCCGGTGACTCCGGCGGAGCCTGTTGCTGCGGCGGAGCCCGCGTCGGCGACGGCTTCGTCCGGGCTGCCGAGGCCGGTGAGGATGCGCTGCACGGCGGAGGGCGTCTCGGCGCCCTCGGTCGCCCTGCGGCGCTCGATCTCCGTCCGCAGCCGGGAGACCAGGCGCATCCGGTCGGCGGAGGTGAGATCCGCCCGCCGCTGGGCGATGTCGCCGACCCGGCTCAGATAGTCGTACACAAGCTGATCGCTCTCGATCCCCACCGAATCCCCTAAGGCCGCCCAAGACCACCAGCCGCTTTTCCCCCGAAGGTACCGGTTCTCCGGGAAGACGACAGGGGGAACGGGAGGGGTG
>NZ_JBPQTS010000144.1:0-19856 GCF_051386455.1 Streptomyces sp. URMC 124 | reverse complement strand
CGGCCGGTGCGGGCGCGCGGTAGGCCACGGGGTCGGCCCCGGCGGGGGACGGCGAGCCGCGGACGGTGCCGTCGGGGCTGAGGAAGGCGGGGTTGCCGCCGGGGACCATGCCGAGCTCGCGGGCGCGGCGCTCCAGGGCGTCGGGGGCGGCGAGCTGGTCGACCTCCTGCTGGAGGGCCTGCTGCTCGTCGGTGAGCTCGGTGGTCTTGCGCTGGAGGCGGGAGAGTTCGAAGGAGCCCTGGTTGAGGGCGGAGTTCAGCAGGAGGAGCGAGATCAGGCCGGAGCCGAGCAGCACCACCACGAGGAGGACGAAGGGGGTGCGCTTGGCCCCGACGGGACCCACCAGGCGGCCCAGCCGGGTGCCCCGGCGGGCGGCCGGGCTCACCGGATGTCCTCGCGGATGCGTTCGGCGCCGCGCAGCCGCGCGGGGGCGGCCCGGCGGTTCTCGGCGACCTCTTCCTCGGTGGGCAGCTCGGCGCCGCGGGTGAGGAGCTTCAGGCGGGGCTGGTAGCGCTCGGGGACGACGGGCAGGCCGGGCGGCGCGGTGCTCGTGGCGCCGGCCGCGAAGACCTGCTTGACGATGCGGTCCTCCAGGGACTGGTAGGACAGCACGGCGATGCGGCCGCCGACGGCGAGCGCGGCCACGGCGGCGGGAATGGCCGCCTCGACGCTGGCGAGCTCGGCGTTGACCTCGATGCGCAGGGCCTGGAAGGTGCGCTTGGCGGGGTTGCCGCCGTGCCGCTTGGCCGCCTGCGGGAGGGCCTCGCGGATCACGTCCACGAGGCGGGCGCTGTTGCTGAACGGCTCCTTGGCGCGCTCGCGGACGACGGCCTCGACGATCCTGCGGGCCTGCTTCTCCTCGCCGTAGGCGCGCAGGATGCGCACCAGGTCGCCGGGGGCGTACGTGTTGAGGACCTCGGCCGCGCTGATGCCCGTCGTCTGGTCCATGCGCATGTCCAGCGGGGCGTCCTGCGCGTAGGCGAAGCCGCGGTCGGCCTCGTCGAGCTGCATCGAGGAGACGCCGAGGTCGAAGAGGACGCCCTGGACCCTGGGGATGCCGAGCCGCTCCAGGACCTCGGGCAGCTCGTGGTAGACGGCCCGCACGAGCGTGGCGCGCTCTCCGTACGGCTTGAGGCGCTCGCCGGCGAGCTCCAGGGCCGTGGGGTCGCGGTCGAGGGCGACGAGCCGGGCCTCGGGGAAGGACTTGAGCAGCGCCTCGCTGTGCCCGCCGGCGCCCAGGGTGCAGTCGACGACGACGGCGCCGGGCTCGGTGAGAGCGGGAGCGAGCATGTCCAGGCAGCGCTGGAGCATGACGGGGACGTGTCGCGCGTTGCTGCTCATGCGCCCTTCTGAGTTAGGGGTGCCCGGGCGCGCACGGGCGCGTCCGCATCCCCGGGTCCCCGCCCGCTCCAAGGGGAAGCGGCCTGCCCGGCACCGGGGAAGGGGCGCCGGACGACCGGGGAGCGGGAGGAGGCCGAGGGGTGCGTCCGCGTCGCGCGCGTGCGGGTTCTTCGGTGTCCAGAGGGAGCATCAGGCCTCCCACTTCGCGTCACTTTAGTCCACTCGTCCCCCCGGTCAATCAACCGGCCAGCGCGTCCCGGGACGGGCGCGGCGCGGGACGTCCGCGGGCACAAATGGCGGGAACCGTTCCGTTCACCCGGACGGCCGCAGGGGCGCCACTCCTGTGGCTTACCTCACACAGGGCCTTGCGGGAGGGGTTTTGTGGCGGGCGTAACGGGCCTCCGGGCGCTGCGCCGACTACCGTCGTTCACATGTCGATATCCGCGTCCCGGCCAGTGCCCCAGAGCTCCGACAGCGCCCGGCAGCAGACGGTTACGGACCGTCTGGTTCAGGCCAACGTTGAGTACGCCTCCCACTTCTCCGACCCGGGCATGGACGCGCGCCCGGTCCTCAAGGTCGCCGTCGTCGCCTGTATGGACGCCCGGCTCGACCTGCACGCGGCGCTGGGCCTCCAGCTCGGCGACTGCCACACCATCCGCAACGCGGGCGGCGTCGTCACCGACGACATCATCCGCTCGCTGACCATCAGCCAGCGCGCCCTCGGCACCCGCTCCGTCGTCCTCATCCACCACACCGGCTGCGGTCTGCTGACCCTGACCGAGGACTTCCGCCACGAGATCGAGGCCGAGGTCGGGCAGCGCCCGGCGTGGGCGGTGGAGGCCTTCAAGGACCTGGAGCAGGATGTCCGGCAGTCCATGCAGCGCGTACGGACCTCGCCGTTCCTGCCGCACACCGACGACGTCCGCGGTTTCATCTTCGATGTGACGACGGGTCTGCTGCGCGAGATCGACCCGCAGCACTGATTGTCCACAGGCGGTGACGCGGCGCCGCACGGGCGGCGAGAATGCGGAGAGGACGCCGCCCCTGTGTGACGCGCGGGGCGCGGTGTCCGTATTCGGGGGCGGGCCGGTTCGTGACCAGCGGACCGCAAGCCCGCAGGACGGGCCGAGGAGGGCCGGGTGACGACCTATGGCGAGCCGGGGAGCCTTGGGGTTCCCCCCACGCAGGCGGAGCCGAGCGTAGGGGGAGACCTCACCACCGCGGCGGAGCGGATCCGCCGGGCGGTGGAGGGCGTGATCGAGGGCAAGCCGGAGGTCGTGCGGCTCGCGCTCACGGTCCTCCTCGCCGAGGGCCACCTGCTCATCGAGGACGTGCCGGGTGTCGGCAAGACGATGCTCGCCAAGGCCCTGGCGCGCTCCGTCGACTGCTCGGTGCGCCGCATCCAGTTCACGCCCGACCTCCTGCCCTCGGACATCACGGGCGTGAGCGTCTTCGACCAGCAGCGGCGCGACTTCGAGTTCAAGCCGGGCGCGGTCTTCGCCCAGATCGTCATCGGCGACGAGATCAACCGCGCCTCGCCCAAGACCCAGTCGGCGCTGCTGGAGTCCATGGAGGAGCGCCAGGTCACCGTCGACGGGCGCACCTACGAGCTGCCGAGCCCCTTCATGGTGGTGGCCACGCAGAATCCCGTCGAGATGGAGGGCACCTACCCCCTGCCCGAGGCCCAGCGCGACCGCTTCATGGCCCGGGTCTCCATGGGCTATCCCAGCCCCGAGGCCGAGCTGCGCATGCTGGACGCGCACGGCTGCTCCGGGCAGCTCTCCCCGCTGGAGGACCTGCAGCCGGTCGCCCACGCCCACGAGGTCGTCAAGCTCGTCGAAGCGGTCCGCACGGTCCACGTGGCGGACTCCGTCCGGCGCTATGCGGTGGACCTCGTCACCGCCACCCGGCACCACCCCGACCTCAGGCTCGGGGCGTCCCCGCGGGCCACGCTCCACCTGGTGCGCGCGGCCAAGGCGGCCGCCGCCCTCGCGGGCCGCGAGTTCACCCTGCCCGACGACGTCCAGGCCCTGGCCGTCCCCGTCCTGGCCCACCGGCTGCTGCCCACGGCCCAGGCCCAGCTCGGCGGGCGCACCGCCGAGCAGGCCGTCCTCGACATCCTCCGCCGCACCCCCGTGCCCGACCCGTCGGCGCAGGCCGCCTGGCGGCAGACCCGGAGGCTGTGATGGGGCCGGGGGAGGGCGCGGATCCCGGGCCCGGGGGCCGGGGCCGGCCGTCCGCGGCGGGCGGCGGCTTCTGGGCGGCGCTGGGCGGGCTGACCACCCGCGGCCGCTCCTTCCTCGCGGCCGGCATCGCCGCCGCCTCCTGTTCCTACGTGCTCGGCCAGGCCGACCTGCTGCGGGTCGGGCTGTTACTGGCCGTGCTGCCCCTGCTCTGCGTGGCCGTGCTCCACCGCACCCGCCACCGCGTCACGAGCAGCCGCCGCCTGACGCCCGTCCGCGTCCCCGCGGGCGCCGAGGCCCGCGTCCGGCTGCGGATCGACAGCGTCTCCCGGCTGCCCACCGGCCTGCTGATGCTCCAGGACCGGGTGCCCTACGTCCTGGGCTCCCGGCCCCGCTTCGTCCTCGACCGGATCGAGCCCGGCGGCCGCCGCGAGGTCTCCTACCGCGTCCGCTCCGATCTGCGCGGCCGCTATCCGCTCGGCCCGCTGCAGCTGCGGCTGACGGACCCCTTCGGGATGTGCGAGCTGACCCGCGGCTTCAGCGCGTACGACACCCTGACGGTCGTGCCGCACACCGAGCCGCTGCCCGCGGTGCGCCTGGGCGGCCCCGGCGCGGGCCACGGCGACGGCCTGCGCCGCTCCCCCGCCCTCGCCGGCGAGGACGACGTCATCCCCCGGGGCTACCGCCACGGGGACGACCTGCGGCGCGTGCACTGGCGCTCGACCGCGCGCCACGGCGAGCTCATGGTGCGCCGCGAGGAGCAGCCGCGCCGGGCCCGCTGCACCGTGCTGCTGGACACCCGCCGCACCGCCTACGAGGGCAGGGGCCCCGGCTCGTCCTTCGAGTGGGCCGTCTCGGCGGCCGCCTCCGCCGCGCTGCACCTGCTGGGCCGCGGCTTCTCCGTGCGGCTCCTCACCGACAGCGGGGGCGCGGTCCCCGGCCCGGGCGCCCCCGGCGAGCACGTCGGAGCCCCCCACGACTCCGCGGACGCGGCGGGCCTGCTTCTGGAGTCCCTCGCGGCCGTGGAGCACTCGGAGGGCACGTGCCTCTCCCCCGCCCTCGGCTCCCTGAGCGGCGAGGGCGGGCTGCTCGTGGCGTTCTTCGGCGGCCTCGACGACCAGCAGGCGGCCCTGGCGGCCCGGATGCGCGGGCGCGGCGGCACCGCCGTCGGCTTCGTCCTCGATCCGGCCGCCTGGCGGGGCGACCCCCGCGGCCACGGCGCGGCCGAGCGGCGGCTGCAGCTGCTGCGCGACGCGGGCTGGACGGCGCTGCCCGCCGGCCCCGGGGCCTCGCTGCCCGAGCTGTGGCGGCTGGCGGCCGGGCCCGGCCCCGCCGCCCCGGCGGGCGCCCCCGGCTCCCCCGGCGCGGGCGCGGCGGGAGGGCGGGCATGACCGGGCGGGCACGGCTGGAGATCAGCGCGGCGCTGGCCACGCTCGCCGCCTCCTGCGCGATGCTGCCGCTGGTCAACAGGACCGCGTGGATACTGCAGGCCGCCTTCCTTCTGGCCCTCCAGAGCGGGGTGGGCGCGCTCGCCCGCCGGGCGCCGCTGGCCCGGCCGGTGACCGTGGCCGCGCAGGCCCTGGCGGCCCTGTTCCTGCTCACCGTGGCCTTCGCCGGTGACCAGGCGGTCGCCGGGCTGCTGCCAGGCCCCGACGTCTTCCGCGAGTTCGGCCAGCTGGTGCAGGAGGGTGCCGAGGACGTCGGGCGGTACGCCATCCCCGCGCCGGCGACGGCCGGCATCCGGCTGCTGCTCGTCGGGGGCGTGCTGGTCGTGGGCCTGGCGGTGGACGCCGTCGCGGTCACGTACCGCAGCGCCGCCCCCGCCGGGCTGCCGCTGCTCGCCCTGTACTCGGTGGCCGCCGGGCTCGGACAGGGCGGTTCGGGGTGGCTGTGGTTCCTGGCGGCGGCGAGCGGCTATCTGCTGCTCCTGCTGGCCGAGGGCAGGGAGCGGCTCACCGAGTGGGGCCGGGTCTTCGGGGGCCGCCGGACGGCCCCGCCGGCCCCCGGCCCCCCGCCGGGCCGCATCTCCCACGGCCCGCTCCGCACGGGCCGGCGCATCGGCGTGCTGGCCCTCGGATTCGCCCTGGCGGTGCCTGCCGTGCTGCCCGCCATGGAGAGCGGCCTCTTCGAGCCCCGGGGCCGCAGCGAGGCGGCGGGCTCCGGATCCGGCGGGCTCACCTCCGTCAAGCCGCTGGTCGCCCTCCAGGACAGCCTCAACCAGCCGGCCAACCGCGAGCTGCTGCGCCTGCGCTCCTCCGCCGAGAACACCCGCGACCTCTACCTGCGCATCGTCGCCCTCGACCGCTTCGACGGCGCGTCGTGGCAGACCACCCGGCGCCCCCTGTCGGAGCTGCCGGCGGTCCTGCCCGCCCCGGCGGGCCTGGCCCCCGGCGTGCGCACCACGCGCGTCGACACCACGCTCACGGCCTCCGGCGCCTACGCGCAGAACTACCTGCCGCTGCCCTACCCCGCCGAGGAGGTGCGCACCGAGGGCCGCTGGCGGTACGAGCCGGAGGGCCGCGTCCTGACCGGCGAGCGCGGCCAGACCACCCGGGGCGTGCGCTACCAGGTCGCCAGCCTGCAGGTCGAGCCCACGCCCGCGCAGCTCGCGAGCGCCCCCGCGCCCCGGGAGGAGGTGCTGCGCTCGTACACCCAGGTGCCGCGGTCGCTGCCCCCGGTGGTCGCGCAGACGGCCCGGAAGGTGACGGCGGGCTCGGCCAACGCCTATCAGCAGGCGGTGGCGCTGCAGGACTGGTTCTCGGTCGGCGGGGGCTTCCAGTACGACACCCAGGTCGCGTCGGGCACCGGCACGGACGCCGTCGTCCGCTTCCTGGAGGCCAAGCGGGGCTTCTGCATCCACTTCTCCTTCTCCATGGCGGCGATGGCACGGACGCTGGGCATCCCCGCGCGCGTGGCGGTCGGCTTCATGCCGGGCACCCCCCTGGCGGACGGCTCGGTGTCCGTCGGGACCAAGGACGCCCACGCCTGGCCCGAGCTGTACTTCGAAGGCATCGGCTGGACGCGCTTCGAGCCCACCCCGAGCCGCGGCACCACGCCGGAGTACGCGGTCGCCGAGCCGGCCACCGGCGCAGGCCCCGGCGCCGCGCCAGCCCCCGCCCCCGAGCGGAGCGCCGCGGCCCCGGCGCCCCCGCAGGAGACCGACGCCTGCCCGCCGGCCCGGAAGAAGCTCGGCGAGTGCCGGCCCGACGCCCTGCAGGCCGACGGCGGCGGGCAGGCCTCCGGCGGCCCCTCCACGGGGACGGTGGCGGGCATCGCCGTGGCGGCCCTCGCGGTCCTGGGGCTTCCCCTGCTGCCCATGCTGTGGCGCCGGAGGGTGCGCGCCCGCCGCCTCGGCGACCCGCCGGACGCCGCCGAGGACGCCGTGACCGCGGAGCGCACGCTGGCGGCCTGGCACGAACTGACGGACTCCGCCTGGGACTACGGCATCGCGCCCGACGGCTCCCGCACCCCGCGGGCCGCCGCCGCGCGCATCGTCACCGCAGGGTCGCTGGAAGGACCCGCCGCCGCGTCCGCGGCCCGCGTGGCCGGCGCGGTCGAGCAGGTGCTGTACGCCCCGCGGCCCCGCCCCGCGCCGGGCCTCGCGGGCGACGTCGAGTGCGTGCGGGCCGGGCTGCACGCCGCTGCCGGGCGGGGTGCGCGGCTGCGCGCCCTGCTGCTGCCGCGCTCGGCGGCCCGGCTGCTGCGGGGGCTCGCGCGGCGCCGCGCGGCGGCGGCACGGCGGATCCGCGCCGTGCGGCTCAGCCCCTCGTCCAGGACCTGAGCGAGGCGGGCGAGCCGAGCCGGGCGGTCCGGGCGGCACACCGGCAGCTGAGACGCGGGCACGTCAGAACGGCACCCGCCGGAGACGGATATGGCGTGGGGTCAGGAGACCTGCTCCTGACCCCACGCCATGGATGAAGAAAAGGGATGAGAAAGGCGGAAGGGCGCTCAGTGGCCCTGCTCGTCAGGGCGCTCAGTGCCCCTGCTCGTCGCGGCGGCGCTGCCAGCGCTGCTCGATGCGGTCCATCATGCTGCGGCGCGGACGCCCCTGGCCGCGGCCGCCCAGGGGCCCCGCCGGGCCCGTCCCCCGCTGGGCACCGGCCCTCGGCGCCTTGCGCCAGCCGGTGACGGCGAGCGCCGCGCAGCCCAGCATGACGAGGAAGCCGACCACACTGATCCAGTACTGCCCCTGAATCATCACGCCGGTCATCAAGAGCGCGATACCCACCAGAAACCCGGCGACCGCCTGGTAGACCCGTCGCCGGGTGTACGTGCGCAGGCCGCTGCCCTCGAGCGCTGTCGCGAACTTGGGATCTTCGGCGTACAGCGCTCGCTCCATCTGCTCGAGCATGCGCTGCTCGTGCTCCGAGAGCGGCACGGAGTCCTCCTACTCGTCGGTCGCGGGGGGCGACCGGGTGCGACCCTTTCAGGATAGGCAGGGAATCGCCCCCGTGAAACCCGCCCCTCTGCGCCATTCCGCCCACCGATGTCCATGTGGCGATCGGTGGTGTCGGGACGTACATTCCCGGTTCGCCGATCGGCCATGCCGGACGGTGTCCCCCGATCATACGGGGCGAACCAGCTGATCGGGTGGTGTGTGACCTACAGCGCGCAGTCAGCCACGCTCGGCCAGTACGTGCAGTTGGGTGGCCACCGAGTGGAAGGCCGGCAGCGCGGCCGCGGCGGCCTCCAGCCGGGCGAGCGCCTCGCGGGCCCCGGGCTGGGCGTCGAGCAGCACGCCGGGCACCAGATCGGCGAAGACGCGCACGCCGTGCACGGCTCCGGCCTCCAGGCCCGCGGCGGTCACGAGCTCCGTCAGCTGCTCGGCGGTGAACCGGCGCGGCATGGGGTCGCCCTCGCCCCAGTGGCCGGCCGGGTCGGTCAGGACCTGGTGGGCCTCGGTGAAGTGCCCGGCGAGCGCGCGGGAGAGGACCGCGCCGCCGAGGCCCGCGGCCAGCAGGCTCAGGGTGCCGGCGGGGCGGAGCGCCTCGATGACGTTGCGCACGCCCTCGGCGGGGTCGTCCACGTACTCCAGGACGCCGTGGCACAGCACCACGTCGTAGGCGCCGCGGTCCACCACGTCGAACAGGCCGTGGGCGTCGCCCTGGACGCCGCGCACCCGCTCGGCGACGCCGGCCTCGGCGGCCCGGCGCTCCAGGGCGAAGAGGGCGTTGGGGCTGGGGTCGACGACGGTGACACGGTGGCCGAGGGCCGCGAGGGGCACCGCGAAGTGCCCGGAGCCGCCGCCGGTGTCGAGCACGTCCAGCACGCCGCCGGCCGGGCCGGCGGCCTTCACCCGGCGGTCCAGGGCGTCGCGCAGGACCTCCCAGACCACGGCGGTACGCAGGGACGCCCGGGGGCGCAGCGGGTCTGACACGGCGGGTGGCTCCTCGGGGGTGGCGAACGGTTGCGTCCGCCCAGCCTAATGGGCCGCGCCCGGGGGCAGGACGACACGGCCTCCCGGCCCGGCGCGGCGCCGCGCGGGGCGCTCGGGAGCGGGCCTTCCGCCTGCGCGAATACCCGTGCGGCCACGCGAGGTTGACGCAGGCACGGACAGCGCGGCGCGGGCAGAGAGAATCACTGCATGGACAGCAGCAGTACGCGCCGTCAGAACACCCGGCGGAAGCTCTTCGACGCCGCGGTGACCCTCATCGCCGAACAGGGCTTCTCCTCCACCACCGTGGACGAGATAGCGGAACGGGCAGGGGTGGCCAAGGGCACCGTCTATTACAACTTCGCGAGCAAGACCGATCTGTTCGAGGAGCTGCTGCGGCACGGGATGGAGCTGCTGACCGGAGCGCTGCGGGCGGCGGCCGAGGAGACGGCCGAGCGCGGCGGCGGCGCGGCCGAGGCGCTGGACGCGATGATCCGGGCCGGGCTGGACTTCGTGGCGCGCCAGCCGTCGCTGGCCCAGCTCTACGTCGCCGAGCTGTGGCGCACCAACCGGGCCTGGCGCCCGACGCTGACGCGGGTGCGGCAGCAGGCGGTGGAAGTGATCGAGTCCGTGCTGCGGGAGGCGGCCGCGGAGGACGACCCGGCGGCGGGCACCGACGTGGCCCTGACGGCGTCGGCGCTGTTCGGGATGGTGCTCGTGACGGCGCTGGACTGGCAGTCGTTCCAGCCGGAGCGGTCGGTGGACGAGGTCCACGCCTCGCTCGCGCGGGTCTTACAGGGACGGCTGGGCGGCGTGGTCCGCTAGCGCGCAGGCGAGCGGTGCCGTTCCGGCGGCGGCCGAATCCCCCTCGGCCGCCCCCGGAACGGCGTTCCCCCGTGTGTTCCCCCGAACCCCCTCGCAGGGGCCCCCGCCCCCCGGTCACGTCGGGGGTGCCGCGCCGTTCCGCAGCCCCGTGCCGGCGGTACCGGCGCCGCGCCCCTTCCGTGGGCACCACTCTTCCTCGCGGAGGGGCCGGCGCCCATCCGCGCGCCTACTCATCTCCTCCTCTGAGTACGAGTACTCAGAGCGAAGCGTTCACGCCCGGGCGGGACCGGTCCGCAGCTCTGCCGACCGGTGCCGGCGGGCGCTGTCGGTGCCGCCGGATAAAGTCGCCCCATGGCACGGATTGCGGTGATCGGCGCCGGGATGGGCGCGATGGCTGCCGCCGCCCGGCTGGCCGTCGCGGGCCACCGGGTGACGGTGTACGAGCGGGCGGCGGCGCACGGCGGAGGCGTCGGGCGCAGGACGCGCGACGGCTTCGCCTTCGACACGGGGCCGGGGCTGCTGCACCTTCCGGCCGTCTACCGCGACCTGTTCGTCAAGACGGGCAAGGAGTCGCTGGAGCAGAGCGTCGGCCTGGTCCAGGTGGATCCGGCGAGCGCGCACGTCTTCGCCGACGGCACCTGCGTCTCCCTGCCCAACGCCTCCCGGGCCGGGGTCGTCCAGGCCCTGGACGAGGCCGTGGGTGCGGGGGCAGGCGAGCGCTGGAGCGAGCTCGTGAACCGGGCGCGCGCGGTGTGGGACGCCACGCGCCGCCCCCTGCTGGAGGAGCCGCTGCTCGCCGACCCCGAGTACGTGGAGGCTCTGGGCCACGACCCGTATCCGGGCCTGCGCAAGCGCGGCCTGTTCCGGCGGGGCACGCCGCCCCTGCTCGCGGCCGTCGCCGAGCGCGAGCTCAAGGACCCCCGGCTCACGGCCCTGTTGGAGAGCCACGCCCTGGCGTACGGGCTCGATCCGCGCCGCGCCCCCGCGAGCGCGACGGTCCTGCCGTACATGGAGCAGACCTTCGGCAGCTGGTACGTGCGCGGCGGGATGCGCGGCCTGGCCGACGCTGTCTACGAGCGGTGCCTGGCGCGCCGGGTGGAGTTCGTCCTGGGCACGGAGGTCACGGCGGTCGTCGAGAAGGACGGCCGCGCGGCGGGCGTGGAGCTGGCGGACGGGCGCACGGCCGAGGCCGACACGGTCGTCGCGGGCGTTTCGCCCGGCGTGCTGCGGCGTCTGGCACCGGCGGCCTGCGGGCCCGCCGTGCGGCCCGGCCCGCCGGTGCCTCCCGGACGCTTCACGCTCTTCCTCGCGCTCCGCGGGGCGCGGCCCGCTGCCGCCGCCCACCGCACGGTGGTCCACGCCCCGGACCGCGGCGCGGAGTTGGAGGGGATCTTCGGCGAGGGCGCGCGCGGCGCCGCCGCGCTGCGGTACCGGCCGACGGTGACCGTGCTGCGCCCGGACGATCCGGACGTCCGGCCGGACGACGGCCACGAGGCCGTGACGCTGACCGCCACGGTCGCCCCGCACGGCCGGGTGGACTGGGGCGAGGAGGCGACGGCCGCCGCCTTCGCCGAGCGCGTGCTCGACGCCGCGGAAGGGGTGCTGCCGGGGCTGCGGGAGCGCCTGCTGTGGCACGAGGTGCGCACACCCGCGGACACCGAGCGCGCGACGGGCGCCGAGGGCGGGGGCGTTCCGGCGCCGGTGCTGGCGGGCGGCGGGGGCGCGTTCCTGCGGCCGGCCAATGCGACGTCGCTGCCGGGCCTGTACCTCGCGGGCGGATTCGCCCATCCCGGCGGCGGGCTGGCGCACGCGGGGATGTCCGGGACGATGGCCGCGGGTCTGATCGTCTCCGGTGCGGACTGGCGCGGCTCGCAGTAATCCGGCGGTTCTCCGTGTGGAGCCCCACCGCCGGGGCGGAGGGCTCCACGGGGCCGGCGGTCAGTAGCGGTGCTGCTCGTTGTGGTGCTCGGTGTACTGCTCGCCGTATCCCTGCGCCTGCCCCTGGCCCTGCCCCTGTCCGGGGAGTTGCTGGGGATAGCCGGGGTAGGCCTGCTGGGCATAGCCCTGCGGGACGGGCGGGAGGTCGCTGTCGCGCTGCTGCGGCACCCAGACGCCGCCGGGCGGGGTGTCCATGTCGTACTGCGGGGCGGGCGCGTAGGCGTCGGCGGGGTGGCCGCCCATGCCGTAGGGCTGCGGGGCGGGCTGCTGGTACTGCCCGTAGGCGTCGTACGGCTCGTAGGCCTGCTGGCGGCTGCCGATGTAGGGGTCGGAGTACGCGGCGTACTGTCCCTGCCCGTAGTCGAATTGGCCGGGCGCACCGGGCATTCCGGGCGCCGCGGGGGCCTGGGCGCCGTAGGGGTCGTCGTACGAAGCGGGGCCGTGGTCCGGTGCGGGAGCGGCGGAGGCGGTGCCGTAACCGCCGTCGCCGTAGCCGCCGTAGGCCGCGTCGCCCGCGGCGGGGCCGGCCGGCGGCAGGTGTCCGGCGCCGGACGGCCCGGGGTCGTTCGCGGGCTCCGCGAGCGGGGGGACGGCGGGCATGGCCGCGGTCTCGTCGAGCGGAGGGGCCTCGGCCGGCGCCGTCCTGCGGCGGCGGCCGGCGCGCGGCTCCGCCGGCCCGGCGTCCTCGGCGGCCGGCTTCCCGGCGCGCCTACCGGACTTGACACCCCTTCCGGACCTACCACCCTTAACGGACTTCTCGTTCGTATCAGACGCGCCGAACTCGCCCGCAGCGTCGGTGCCGTCGGCGGTGCCGGCGTCGCCCGCCCTGTCCCGGCGGAGCGCCCAGCCGCGGGAGAAGCCGCGGCGGAAGGAGAGCGTCACGTACGTCTGCCCGACGGCGAAGGCCACCGCGCCCGCCGCGATGACCGCGACCGACGGGATGACGACGCCCGCGACGACGCCGAGGAACCCGGCGAAGGCGAGGAGGCGCCAGCGCAGCCGCGCCTTGTACTGCAGCAGCACTTCGCCGAGCAGCCAGAGCGCGACGACGCCGAACGCGATGTAGAGGACCGTCCAGCCCATTTACGCCCCTCTCATGGCCGCCGCCTTCGAGGGGCCGGCCGTCAGGACCGCTGGTGCAGTCCCAGATTCTCGTAGATTTCCAGCGTCGCCGTGGAGTGGTTCAGGGTAATGAAGTGCAGCCCGGGAATCTCCTCGGGCATCAACCGAGCGCACAGCTCCGTGGCGTACTCGATCCCGATCGAGCGTACAGCGGCGCGGTCGTCCTTGACCGCGAGGATCCGCTCGGCCAGCGCGGGCGGGAACGCGGCATTGCTGAGCTGCGCGAACCGCTCGATCTGACGGACGTTGGTGACCGGCATGATCTCGGGGATGATCGGGGTGTCGCAGCCGGCGGCCGCCACCCGGTCGCGCAGCCGGAGGTAGTCCTCGGGGTAGAAGAACATCTGGGTGATGGCGAAGTCCGCGCCCGCGCGGCACTTGTCCACGAAGTGCCGGATGTCCGTGTCCCAGTCGGTGGAGCGCGGGTGCATCTCCGGGAAGGCGGCGACGCCGACGCAGAAGTCGCCGGACTCCTTGATGAGCCTGACGAGGTCAGCGGCGTAGTGCAGGCCCTCGGGGTGGCGCACCCACTCGCCCATGGGGTCGCCGGGCGGATCGCCGCGCAGGGCGAGCATGTTGCGGATGCCGACGTCGGCGTACTGACCGATGATGTTGCGCAGCTCGGCCTTGGAGTGGTTGACGGCTGTCAGGTGGGCGACGGGCGTGAGCGTCGTGTCGGTCGCCATGCGCTCGGTCACCCGCACGGTGCCCTCGCGGGAGGAGCCCCCCGCGCCGTAGGTGACGGACACGAAGGTCGGGCCGACGGCCTCGATCCGGCGGATCGCGTCCCAGAGGGTGCGTTCCCCCTTCTCGGACCGCGGGGCGGCGAACTCGAAGGAATACGACCGCTCGCCTGAGGCGAGCAGGTCACGCACCGTGCGCGCGTGGTCTGTCCTGGTGGAGGCGGTACCAAGGGCCATACCGGCAAGTTAACCAGCGCTCCCCGCGGCCCCCAACCCACTTCTGCGATTTGCCCGATAGGCCGGTATCCCGTCCGCAATGCGGACGGGATCTTCATGTTTCGTTGACGTTCCGTTGACGTTCCCGGGCCGCCGCGGGGGCGCGGGCGGCCGCCGGCGGGCCGTTCCGGGAAGTCCTCACAGGCGCTCGCGGACCCGCCGGGCCAGCTCCGCCGCGGCCGCGCCGGGGTCGTCCGCCTCGGTGATCGCGCGGACCACGACGACCCGGCGGGCGCCCGCGTCGAGCACCTGCTCCAGATTGCCGAGGCCGATGCCGCCGATCGCGAACCAGGGGCGCTCGCTGCCCAGGGCCGCCGCGTGGCGGACCAGGGACAGGCCGGGGGCGTGCCGGCCCGGCTTGGTGGGGGTCGGCCAGCAGGGGCCGGTGCAGAAGTAGTCCACGCCGGGCTCGGCGGCCGCGGCGTCCACCTCGGCCTCGGCGTGCGTGGACCGGCCGATCAGCACCTCCTCGCCCAGGACAGCGCGGGCGGCGGGCACCGGCAGGTCGCCCTGGCCGAGGTGCAGCACGTCGGACCCGGCGGCGTGGGCGACGTCGGCCCGGTCGTTGACCGCGAAGAGCTTGCCGTGGCGCCGGGCGGCGTCGGCGAAGACCGCGAGGTGCTCCAGCTCCTCGCCCGCCTCCATGCCCTTGTCGCGCAGCTGGACGACGTCGACTCCGCAGGCGAGGACCGCGTCGAGGAATTCCGGCAGGTCGCCCTGGCGCTTGCGGGCGTCGGTGCACAGGTACAGCCGGGCGTCGGCGAGGAGCGCGCGGGCGGTGGCGGACATCGGGTGGTTCCCCCCGGGTCGGCGGTGTGCGGGCGGGGGCGTGCTCCGCCCGCACACCGGACGGTTGTGACGGGCGCGACCGGCGCGCCCGTATGAGGATCGGGCCCGGAAACGGACCGGGCCCTCAGGCGGATCTGCGGCTCGGGCGGCTCAGACGGCGAGCGCCTGGGCGCGCCGCTTCACCTCCGTGCCGCGGTTCTCCCGCAGCGCGTCCGCCGGGGTGCCCGGCAGGGAGGGGTCGGCGGTGAACAGCCACTCGAGCATTTCCTCGTCGGTGAAGCCGTCGTCCCGCAGCAGCGTCAGGGTGCCTGCCAGGCCCTTGACGACCTTGCCCTCGCCGATGAAGGCGGCGGGCACCATGAGCACCCGGTTCTCACCGCGGCGCACGGCGATCAGCTGGCCCTCCTTCACCAGCTGCCGCACGCGCGTCACCTCCACGCCGAGCTCCTCGGCGATGTCGGGAAGGTTGAGCCAGGCGGGAACAAGCGCGTCGATCTTTGCGTCAATCTCGGTCACGGGACAAGCCTGCCATCTGCCGCTGACAGCCGGTAGCCGGGTTGACCCGACCCGGGCGCGTCACAGTGCCGCGGCCTTCAGCGGCACGGACGCGTCGGCGGCCTTGGCGCGGTCGAGGCGGGTGCCCTTCTCGATGAGCTTGCGGCCCTGCGCCAGGTCCCTGGGGCGGCCGACGGCCAGCAGGGCGACCAGGACGCCGTCGCGCAGCCAGCACACGCTCCAGGCGGAGCTCGCCGGGTCGCCGCGCCACAGCAGCTCGTCGGCGCCGGCGTGGTGGCCCGCGTACTGCACGAACCGCCCGAACTGCTCGGACCAGAAGTACGGCACCGGGTCGTAGGCGGGGCCCTCTGCCGGGCCGAGCACGATGTTCGCCGCGACGGTCCGCGGGCCCTGCATGGCGTTGTCCCAGTGGTGCACCAGCAGCCGCTCGCCGTAGCGGGCGGAGGGGAACGACGCGCAGTCGCCGACCGCGTAGACGCCCGGCAGCGAGGTGCGCAGCCGTTCGTCGGCGAGGACGGCGCGGTCCGCGCCGAGCGCGATGCCGGAGCTCTCCAGCCAGCCGGTCGCGGCGCGCGCCCCGACCCCGACGACCACGGCGCCGGCCGGCAGGCGGGTGCCGTCGGCCAGCACGACCGCGTCGTCCTCCACGGCGGTCACCCGCGCGCCGAGCACCAGCCGGGCGCCGCTCTCGGCGTACCAGGGGGCGATCCGGGCGGCGACCTCGGCGGGCATCGCGCCGGCGAGGACCCGGTCCGCGGCCTCCACCACGGTCACCTCGCAGCCCGCCTCCCGGGCGGCCGTGGCGACCTCGGCGCCGATCCAGCCCGCGCCGACGGCCACGACGTCGTGCTGCGCGGCCAGGACCGGCCGCAGCCGCACGGCGTCGTCGAGGGTGCGCAGCAGGTGGACGTTCGGCAGGTCCTCGCTGCCGGGCAGCCGGACGGGCTCGGCGCCGGTGGCGATGACCAGGACGTCGTAGGGCACCGGCCCCGAGGCGGTCTCCACCAGGCGCTCGGCCGGGCGCAGGCCGGTGGCCTCCCGCCCGAGCTGCAGGTCTGTCCCGAGCAGGGCGAAGTCCACCTCGAACGCGGAGCCGTCGGCCTTGCCCAGCAGGACGGCCTTGGAGAGCGGAGGCCTGTCGTACGGCGGGTGCGGCTCGGCGCCCAGCACGGTGACGGTGCCGGCCCAGCCGAGCTCGCGCAGGGCGACCGCGGTCTGCACGCCGGCCATTCCGGCACCCACGATGACGACGCGCCGCTCACTGGCGGCAAGTGGCTCTTCCCGGTGCTCGCTCACCCGATCACTGTAGGCCGAGGCCCGCACGCGCGGCCCTCCGGGCGCCCGGCAGGCCCTCGCCCCGGGTTCGCGCCGCGTACTAGGGTGGCCGGTGCACGCACTCGCGGGAGCCCGGACGACCGGGCTGAGAGGGAGGCTGGACGGCCTCCGACCGTACGAACCTGATCCGGGTCATGCCGGCGAAGGGAGGGGCTGGACACCTCATGGCCGCGTCGACGACCACACCGACCGCGCCGACCCCGTCCGCCTGCGACGTCCTCGTCGTGGGCGGCGGGCTCATCGGGCTCGTCACCGCCTGGCGCGCCGCACAGCGCGGACTGCGCACCGCCGTCGCCGATCCCGCACCGGGCGGCGGCGCGGCGCGCGTCGCCGCCGGGATGCTGGCCGCGGTGACCGAGCTGCACTACGGCGAGGAAGCGCTGCTCGCCCTCAACCTGGCCTCCGCGCGCCGCTATCCGCACTTCACGGCCGAGCTGGAGGAGGCGAGCGGTCTCGCCACCGGCTACCGCACCTGCGGCACGCTCGCCGTCGCCCTCGACGCCGACGACCGCGAGCACCTGCGCGAACTGCACGCCCTGCAGCAGCGCTGCGGCCTGGACTCGCAGTGGCTCACGGGCCGCGAGTGCCGCCGCCTGGAGCCGATGCTCGCGCCCGGCGTACGCGGGGGGCTGCGCGTCGACGAGGACCACCAGACCGATCCCCGCAGGCTCGCGCGGGCGCTGCTCACGGCCTGCGAGCGGGCCGGGGTCGCCTTCCACCGCGCCGGGGCCGCACGGCTGCTGCTCGCCGGGGACCGCGCCGCCGGCGCCGAGCTCGCGGACGGCAGCCGCATCGCCGCGGACCAGGTGGTGCTGGCCGCGGGCAGCCGCAGCGGGACGCTCGCTGGCGTCCCTGCCGAGGTCCTGCCGCCCGTGCGCCCGGTCAAGGGCCAGGTGCTGCGGCTGCGCGTCCCGGACGCGTACGCGCCCTTCCTCTCGCGCACCGTGCGGGCGGTCGTCCGCGGCGGCCCCGTGTACCTGGTGCCGCGCGAGAACGGCGAGCTCGTCCTCGGCGCGACCACCGAAGAGCTCGGCTGGGACACCACCGTCACCGCCGGCGGCGTCTACGAGCTGCTGCGCGACGCCCACGAGCTCGTGCCCGGCATCACCGAACTGCCCCTGGTGGAGACCTCCGCCGGGCTGCGCCCCGGCTCCCCCGACAACGCCCCCCTCCTCGGCCCGACCGCCCTGCCCGGGCTGCACGCCGCAACCGGCCACCACCGCAACGGCGTCCTCCTCACCCCGCTGACCGGCGACGTCATGGCCGAGGTGCTGACCACCGGGCGCCTCCCCGAGGAGGCCCGCCCCTTCACCCCCCGACGCTTCTCGAACGCGCTGCAGGAGCTGCCCGTATGAACCCCAGCGACCCCACTGACACCCCCGAGGCCCACATGGGCATCAGCGTCAACGGCGAGCACCGCGAGGTGCCCCACGGCCTGACCCTCGACACCCTCGTGGCGAGCATGACCACCGCGCCCGGCGGCGTGGCCGCCGCCGTCAACGAGGCCGTCGTGCCGCGCGGCCAGTGGCCCGCCACGCGGCTCGGCGCCGGCGACCGCATCGAGGTCCTCACCGCAGTGCAGGGGGGCTGATCAGCTCTGATGGCGGACGACCTGCTCACCATCGCCGGCACCACCTTCGGCTCCCGGCTGATCATGGGCACCGGCGGGGCGCCCAGCCTCGACGTCATGGAGCGCGCCCTGCTCGCCTCCGGCACCGAGCTGACCACCGTCGCGATGCGCCGCCTGGACGCGAGCGTCCGCGGCTCCGTGCTGTCCGTGCTGGAGCGGCACTCCATCCGGGTGCTGCCGAACACGGCCGGCTGCTACACGGCCGGCGAGGCCGTGCTGACGGCCCGGCTGGCCCGGGAGGCGCTCGGCACGGACTGGGTCAAGCTCGAAGTGATAGCCGACGAGCGCACGCTGCTGCCCGACCCCGTCGAGCTGCTGGACGCCGCGGAGATCCTCGTGGACGACGGCTTCACGGTGCTGCCGTACACCAGCGACGACCCGGTCCTCGCCCGCAAGCTGGAGGACGTCGGCTGCGCGGCGATCATGCCGCTGGGCTCGCCCATCGGCTCCGGCCTCGGCATCCGCAACCCGCACAACTTCCAGCTGATCACCGAGCGGGCCGGGGTCCCCGTGATCCTCGACGCGGGCGCCGGCACGGCCTCCGACGCGGCGCTCGCCATGGAGCTGGGCTGCGCCGCCGTGATGCTCGCCTCCGCGGTGACCCGCGCGCAGGAGCCGGTGCTGATGGCGGAGGCGATGCGGCACGCCGTGGAGGCGGGGCGGCTGGCGTACCGGGCGGGGCGGATCCCGCGGCGGCACTTCGCCGAGGCGTCGTCTCCTGCGGAGGGCCTGGCACGTCTCGATCCGGAGCGGCCCGAGTTCGCTCAGTAGCAGGGGCTGCCCGGTCGGGGCCTGGTCCCCACCCCTTTTAGACTCGTCGCGTGGATACGACGCTAGGGGACCCGTTGGTCGGGCACACGCTCGACGGCCGCTACCGGGTCGAGGCCCGCATCGCCGTGGGCGGCATGGCCACGGTCTACCGCGCCCTCGACACCCGGCTGGACCGGGTGCTCGCGGTCAAGGTGATGCACCCGGGCCTGGCCGCCGACACCGCGTTCGTCGAGCGCTTCATCCGCGAGGCCAAGTCGGTGGCGCGCCTGGACCACGCCAACGTGGTGGGGGTCTACGACCAGGGCACCGACGGCCCGTACGTCTATCTGGCGATGGAGTACGTGCCCGGGTGCACCCTGCGCGACGTGCTGCGCGAGCGCGGGGCCCTGCAGCCCCGCGCCGCCCTCGACATCCTGGAGCCGGTGCTGGCCGCGCTGGGTGCGGCCCACCTGGCGGGCCTGGTGCACCGCGACATGAAGCCCGAGAACGTGCTGATCGGCGACGACGGCCGGGTGAAGGTCGCCGACTTCGGCCTCGTCCGGGCGGTGGACACCAACACCACGGCATCCACCGGATCCGTCCTCGGCACCGTGTCGTACCTGGCCCCCGAGCAGCTGGAGCACGGCACCGCCGATCCGCGCGTGGACGTCTACGCGTGCGGCGTCGTCCTCTACGAAATGCTGACGGGTGCCAAGCCGCACACCGGGAGCACCCCGGCCCAGGTCCTCTACCAGCACCTGAACACGGACGTCCCGGCGCCGTCGGCGGCCGTGCCGGGCCTGGCCGCGGCTCTGGACGGCCTCGTCGCCGACGCCACGGCCCGGGACCCGCAGGCGCGCCCGGCGGACGCCGTCGCGCTGCTCGGCCTGGCCCGGGGGGCGCGCGCGGAGCTGAGCGACGAGCAGCTGGACGCGGTGCCCCCGCAGGCGCTCGGCGGCGCGGCCGCGGGCCGCGCGACGGGCCCGGAGGACCGTACGAGCGTGCTGCCCCGGCCGGCCGCGCGGCCGCTGCCCGCGGAGGAGGGCGAGCTCAACCGCACGACGCGGCTGGAGCACCCGCCCGCTCCCCCGGCC